>NZ_JAWDHA010000052.1:0-30742 GCF_034190895.1 Virgibacillus sp. M23
ACGGAAAGGGAAGTGGGCAGCCGGAGTGGTGGTCAAGCAGTAGCTATTATTCCATAATAGCTACTAGAGGAAGCGTAAATCTGAGCATTTAGTGATAAGGACTGAGCGAATTTTGCTCAGTTTTTCTTAATAAAAGTTGATGGGGAAAAAGATACTGAATTGGATGGTGATATAATTTGAAAACGGTATATTATAGTAGGTAGAAGGTTCATTTTTCCGTTTAAGGAGGCATCGAATTGAAGTGTAACGTATATCTTAAGATTGTTAATGGATTTCCAGTAAGCATTAACAGAATAATTCAGCGATCTTGTCATGAAGAAAGGCAGATGCCAAAACAGAAAAAGTCAGGTGATATATTATGAGTTTAGGTCTTATTCTTTTATTAATTGTATTATTCATCGCAGCATTAGGTGGTACTATTTTTGCATTAAAGCAAGAAGAAAATAAAATGAAGAAGTACGAAGAAGAGGGGCATACGCCTCAGGATGAGCTGGAGCGATCCATTGAATATGAGTCAAAGTCTTTATCATCGAATGTCCCAATATTAACATGGATATACAGTATCACCATTCTTTTAGCTATCTTAGCCTTTGCTATTTATCTTTTTTAACGCTTCTCCAATTTAGATAGAACTACAAAGTGAGATTATAATAGTTCTATCTCGTAACCGATTTAACTTTGAAAAGAAAAAGTAAGCGATGAAAGGAGATACACATGGGAATTGGACAGACGTATTTACAAGTAATCAATAGCCGATTTAATCAGTTGAAGAATCAAGGCGATCGGGCATTGGAACAATTAGAGGAACCCGATATCCATTGGGTACCTAATGAAGCAGCAAATAGTATTGCTGTTATTGTTAAGCATATGAGTGGAAATATGGTATCCAGATGGACAGATTTTTTAACTAGTGATGGAGAAAAGGAAAATCGAAATAGGGATCAAGAGTTTATTAATACCATTGCCTCTAAGGATGATTTGCTGGAAACATGGGAATACGGTTGGCGTATATTAATCAGCACGCTTCAGAGTTTAAAGGAGGAGGACCTAGAAAAATATGTAACCATCCGATCTCAGTCTTTATCGGTAATCGATGCAATTGAAAGGCAACTAACACACTATTCATCACATATTGGACAAATTCTTTACATAGGTAAACAACTAAAAGGGACGCAATGGCAATCGTTAAGTATTCCTAAGGGAAAGTCAGAGGAATACTTAAAAGAAATGAAGAAAAAACACGGTACAAGTTAATACTAGAGAATAGGAAAGTAGACGACTCTCCTTGACCATAGAATAATCCAGACTCTTCTTCAATCTGATAAAGGTGAAGGAGAGTCTTCGTTATGATTAGAGAAGAATCTTGTTATATCTGATTCTTCTCTTTTTGTTGTTGATAAATAGGGGCGTGTTGCGCCGCGCCAGCTCCAGTGTACAGAAACGAGGCGACTTCACAAATCTCCCTACGAAAAGTCATCATCGGCTCGCAAGCTCACCGTTATTCCTTAATGTAGAAGATTTACTTACGTAACGTGGATGGTGATCCGACAGATAACATGTTTATTCGATATAAAAGAAGGGTACCACTATCTATCTGTAGTTTTCCATTAGACATTATTGCTTATGCAAGGTTATGTAGGTGAGGAAATAAGTCGAAATGGCTCATAATTTAACTACGTTTGCGATGGTGGTGACTATATGCCTCGATTAAAGTCTATGTCTTGCTATATAGAGGAATATGGAATTTGTTTAATAATCAGACAATGTGATAGAATTCTACAGGTGTGTAAACATCTTAGGTCAAAGGACCAAGAAAAAAAGGAGATCAATCATGGAAGAAAGAACGACGCTGAAAAAATCTTTAAAGGCTCATTGGGTTTGGGCGATAGCTTTAGGGTCATCGATAGGTT
This sequence comes from Virgibacillus sp. M23, assembly GCF_034190895.1. Taxonomy (NCBI): domain Bacteria; kingdom Bacillati; phylum Bacillota; class Bacilli; order Caryophanales; family Bacillaceae; genus Virgibacillus; species Virgibacillus sp. M23. The sequence continues at coordinate 1,911 of NZ_JAWDHA010000052.1, forward strand.
GGGGGGCTTTTGTTCAACCAACGACATGGATGTCCGCAGCAGGACCAATGGGAGTAATTATCGGCTTCGGTATTGGTGCTTTATTAATGATGCTTATAGCAGTTAGCTATGGTTTCCTTATAAAAAGTTTTCCTGTATCAGGTGGAGAGTTTGCGTATGCATTTATTAGTTTAGGTCGTACGCATGCATTTATAAGTGGATGGTTTTTAACCCTAGGATATATATGTATTGTCGCGTTAAACGCTTCGGCATTTGCGTTAATGTTTAAGTTTGTTTTTCCAGCACTTATTGAAAATTTACCCCTATATCAAGTAGCTGGTTGGGATGTTTATGGAATGGAGATCATTATCGCTTCGGTTGCGCTCGGTACATTTGGTTATTTTAACGTTAGAGGGACAGGCTTATCAGGGCGTATGCAATTTATCTTTTGTAGTATTATGATTCTAAGTATTGTAGCAATAACCTTTATGGTTGGTGGGCAGCCAGGTGCTGGCCTTTCCAATGTGCAACCATTTTTTCCTACTGAAACGACAGCATTTGCAGCCATTATTTCTATCGTAGCAATTGCGCCTTGGGCATATGTTGGTTTTGATAATGTTCCACAGGCAGCAGAAGAGTTTCACTTTTCATCTAAAAAGGCCTTTTCGTTAATCATACTTGCCATTTTCTTTGCTGCGGTATTATACAGTCTCATGATCATCGCAACGGCAATGATTCAACCTTGGCAGGGTTTAGTGGCCGAAAGTCATGTGTGGGGTACAGGCGCTGCAATTCAAGAGCTATTGGGGACAATGGGACTTGTGCTACTGGTTACCGCTTTAACAATGGGAGTATTTACTGGACTGAACGGTTTTATTATTTCATCAAGTCGTCTGTTATTTGCAATGTCACGTGCAAAGATTTTACCAGAAGTCTTTTCAAAGCTTCACCCAAAATATAAAACACCTTATGTAGGAATTATATTTACTGTAGTTGTATCTGCATTCGCTCCTTGGTTTGGGCGAGAAGCATTACTATGGGTAGTGGATATGTCTTCTGTAGGTGTAACGATTGCTTATTTCTATACATGCTACACGGCTTTCACTTTGTTTAAAACAAAAAAAGACAAAAGCTTTGATCCGAAAAAGCACGCTGTGTCGCCATTTAAAAAAACGGTCTCAGCAGTTGGAATGCTAGCAAGCTTGGTTTTCCTAGCTTTATTATTAATACCTGGATCACCAGCATTTCTTGGCATCCAATCACGGATTGCTTTAGCAGCATGGATTGGATTAGGTGTGATTTTTTATTTTGCAAAACGAACGGAATTTAATAAGATTCCTAAAGAGGAATTAAATTATTTGATTCTCGGATCGAAGAAAATTGAAGCAAAAAATCGAAGTTAACGATGGAAAACCTGTTAGGAGTCACTTTAGAGTGAACTAACAGGTTTTTTAATTATTTATCCCGCATATAACTGGCAGTACTCCCCTCACTTCAAGCAATAAAAAAACCAAGGGTGGACTGCTAGTATATGTCCGATTGGTTTCATCGCCTTTAGTCATACCCATGTGGTACTAACCATCCGTGGGGGATAAACAACCCCTCACGGATGGAAATTTTTCACTTTATATTCGTATTAATTTTTTATCTTTGTACTATAGATAGCTTTAATTAATTCTTTCGAAGAAACACCAGTAGAATAAGTATTCCATTCCTTTGAAAAATAGTATACACGATTTAAGTTAAACGAACCTTCTTTTATTTTTTGTACAGCATCCATTGTATTCATAACTACAGGCCCTGGTACCTGATCTTCATACATATCCCATATGCCTCTTTCGCTTTTGTATTGTTGTAAGTCATATGCATAGAATACCATGGGTCGCTTTAGTAAAGAAAATTCAAATGGGATAGAGGAATAGTCCGTAATGAGTATATCAGTAACAGTCAATATATGATTTAATGAAAAGCGTGATACATCAAAAACAAAGTTAGGATACTTATTTTTCACTTTCATTCGTTCTGATGGATGAATACTTAAAAATAGGACATAGTCGTGTTTCATATGAACATGAAATTGTTGTAAATCTAATTGAATGTCAGTTTTAGGTGTTTTTCTATATGTCGGTGCATATAAGATAACCTTCTTTGAACGATCAAAAGGGATGCTATGTTGAATTGTTTCCATGGCAACCTTCATTTTGTCAGGTTGAAAAAAGAAATCCGTTCTTGGTACACCAGTGCGTAATAGCTTGTTTTCTTTAATGCCAAAACTTTGAATAAAAATAGAAGCCATTCTTTCTGACCCAACAACAACGTGGGTGAAGCGTTGATAAACTTTTCTAAATCGATTACGTGCTTTTCTGGAGCGATATTGATTAGAGCGATCTTGAAGTCCAAATTTTTTAATTGCTCCTGCTGCATGCCAAAGCTGAACAACTTTTACGTTTGAGCGAAAGTTTGTAACGGCTAATATTCCGTAATAATTATCTACAAACACGACATGAGAAGTGGCTAAATGATAGACGGATCGTAGCCAATCGAACGGATGACAAGCTTTAAAATGAATCATTGTGTATTCATGATTTGGATTGAAATTTAGCTGGAAGCGATTCGTTTTCAAAATTACTATAGAATCAGTCGCTTGATGTTTCAATTCTTTGGCTGTATATGAGACATTGTGACCTATGGAAGCAATAAATGTAGTCTTTCGCTTCATCGGTAACAATCGAAATAGATTAAATAATATGCGAAAGATAAATAAGTAAACAGCGATGACTACCTCTCTACTCATGTTTTGGTTTTGTTAAATCCTTTTTAATTTTTGTTGTAGATATACCAATAGTTCTTGGTAAATAAATTACTTCGCAAAGCGATTGTAAATCATCGAATTTGCCTTTCCAGTCATCTCCCATAATGAAAACATCAATACTGTATTTCGTGATATCTTTCTTTTTTTGATTCCAGGTATGTTCTGGAATCACTTCATCAACATATTGAATTGCTTCCAAGATCATTTTTCTTTGTTCAAAAGTATAGTATGCCTGCTTTCCTTTTTGTGTATTGAATGTATCTGTAGAGATAGCAACGATTAAATAGTCACCGTACTTTTTGGCACGTCTTAATAAATTAATATGACCCGTATGGAGAATATCAAACGTCCCGTAAGTAATGACTTTTTTCATTTTATTTAGCCTCCCATATTTATAGTAAGATTACCCAATGTTTATTTATTGAATAAATTTACAAACTATTTACTCTTAGCTAATATGCGCTTAATAAGTGAGATTTATAATGAAAATAATCGGAAAATAAATTATATATTTTTTAGAAGCAGAAAGGAGAATGATGATGAATATTAGAGGTATTGGACACCGAGGTTATCCTGCTAAATATCCAGAAAATACACTGTCTTCTTTTCAAGCTGCTATTGAATTAGGTTTCACTCATATCGAATTAGATGTACACCTTAGTAAAGATGGTATTCCAGTGGTTATGCATGATTATAAAATTGATCGAATGACAAATGGAAGTGGAGAGATTCGAAATTATACTCTATCGGAACTCCAACAATTTACAGTTGGTGATTCAGAAAAAATTCCTACATTAGAGGATGTACTTCGATTAGCTAAAAATCAAATCATTGTTTCAATCGAAATGAAAAATACGAAATTATATGATTATTTAGAAAAAGAGGTCTTTGAAGCGATTCAAAAGGTAGATATGATTGATCAAGTTTATGTTATTTCATTTGATCATAAGTCGCTTGCGAAGCTACGTCAGCTATCAAGCGAAATTAAAATAGGACCTCTCGTTAATAAGTTGAAACGCTCCCATTTTCGACTAATTGAAAAGCTGGATGCAAGTTACATTGCTGTGAAACATGATGGATTAAAAGAAAAATATGTAAATCGTTGTGATGGACTAGGTATTCAAGTTGTTGCATGGACGGTAAACAGCGTAGAACAAATGCAACGCTTTAAGAAGTATCCATCAGTTCTTGTAACAACAGATGAATTGGAAAAGTATAAAGCCTATCATTACCCTGATTCTTCAACATTACAAAAAGTAATTATTTAATTTTATAGATACTTTGAGTAGAAAAAGTAGAAACATTTTGCTCCTAGAGCATTTTTATTTTTGTAATATACAATTTTGAACCTTAAATGGTGGGAAAGTGTAGTTAACTACTTTCATAATACTATCCTGTTCCCTCAATAGGAGATAACCTGTATTTGAAAGTTCAATTTTCATTTAAAGGCCGGCCTTCTTTGTTTAACCGGAAAAGGCTATTATTCTAAAATATACCAATAAACGCAAGGAATCTTATATATTCCAAGCAATAAAAAAATTGGATGTATCTGTTTGTTCAACGTTTGAACAACCTCTTTGGTAAATAGTAGGAGGATTACTGTGAATTATAGTGGTATTATTATATGTTTTATTGTAGCAATTATATTAACACCGTTTGTAAAGAAACTAGCTATTTTATGTGGCGCAGTTGACGAACCAAATAATCGAAAAGTACACCAAAAAATCATGCCACGTTTAGGTGGTCTTGCCATTTATACCAGTTTTCTACTTGGTTTTCTAATTTTCCTACCGATAACATTTGACTTTTGGCCTGTCGCCATTGGTGCAACCATTATTATGCTAGTAGGTGCACTAGACGACCTTTTTCAATTATCAGCTAAGGTTAAGTTTGGAGGTCAGTTGTTAGCAGCGATCGTTCCTGTATTCGGTGGATACACCATCGAATTTATTACAGTACCATTTGGCGACCGAATTGATTTTGGATTAGCGGCCATTCCAATAACGATCATTTGGGTTGTGGCAATTACTAATGCAATTAACTTAATCGATGGATTGGATGGGCTAGCAGCGGGAGTATCCTCTATTGCCTTACTAACAATTTCCGTGCTTGCTATTTCTATGGGAAATTATCCAATCGCATTAATATCCTTCATGCTGTTAGGGAGTGCGCTTGGATTTTTGGTATATAATTTTCATCCTGCAAAGATATTTATGGGAGATACTGGTTCACTGTTTCTTGGTTATATGATTAGCATTATTGCTGTGATGGGTCTGTTCAAAAATGTTGCACTTTTCTCATTGATGGTTCCTATTGTTATTTTAGCCATACCGATTTTAGACACATTATTTGCCATAATTCGCCGAATTGTACATAAGAAGCCATTAGCTTCCCCAGATAAATTTCATTTGCATCATTGTATTATACGGATGGGATATAGCCATAGTCAGACGGTAATTATGATATACGCTTTGAGTATGTTGTTTAGTTTAGCTGCTGTTATATTAACTCGTTCAGCGATGTGGGGAACAACCATAATATTAGTTACGGTACTTATTATGGTAGAGCTTATTGTTGAAGTAACCGGTATCGTTAGCGAGCGGTATCGACCCATATTAAACTGGATTGCAACTAGTAAAGATAAGACGAAGTAGCTTAGTAATGGAGTTGCATTGTATAAGTAGCTTCGAATATTACATAGGGTCTTGGTGATTGTAGTGAAGCATATGCAAAGAAATACTTTAGATGAAATACAGCTAGCGAGGGCTTTTGCGATTTTGGCAGTACTAACAGTTCATGCCTCGTCTAGTGGAGTGACGTATTTAGAAACGGATTCATTATTATTTCCTGTTTATAATTTTTTGAACATAGCCGGAAAGTTAGGAACGCCAACTTTCATTATGCTAAGCAGTTTTGTATTATTTTATAATTACTTTCCTAGAGATATAACTTGGCGATTAATGAGACGATTTTATGTAAAGCGCCTCAAGTTTATTTTAATTCCCTATGTTGTATTTTCAATAGTCTATTTTGTTATTAAAATGTTTGTTTATTACGATTATCCGAGCATCCCTTTTGCGATAAACCGATTTTTAACTTTATTAGCACTTGGAAAAGCGCATACACATTTATACTTTGTCTTTATTAGTGTGCAATTCTACCTTCTATTTCCATTGTTGCTAATTGCTTTTAGGAAGCTACGATTCTTAAGAAAACACGCAATATGGATCGGCTTGGTATTGCAATGGACTTGGGTAGTATTAAATAATAACTACTTTGAGTTCCCTTGGAAAGGTTCTATATCCTTATCTTATTTATCCTTTTATTTTCTGGGGGCATTTCTTGGAATCTACTATAACGATATAAAGCATAAATGGACACAGCCGCTTTTTAAAGAACGTATAATCATACCAATAAGTATTGGTTATGGTGTATTAGTAATTTTATATACGGCCTATATGTATTTGGTTAGAATTGGTGTCTTTACTGCGATTTCAAGTAATTTACCTGAATTTGTCACTAATTATATCGGTGAATTTACATGGGCAACACATGCTTTGTTTGCCGGGGTGTTATTGTTTTATATAGCACACATAGCAGATCAAAGTTTTCAGCCACGGACCAAATTTGTCTTTATGGAGATTGGAGCAACATCCTTTGGTATTTACTTAATTCATCCTTTATTTTTGATGATATTCAGGCAAATAATTCAGTCAGGATCACCGATAATTTATCATACTTGGCAAGTAATAACATTTATATTTGTTGGTTTACTGAGCTGGTTTGCTGTACGTTTTGCCTTTCGATATATCCCTTTTTATTGGATACTATTTGGAAAGATGGATCAGCCAAGGATGCCAAAAAATCCTGAAAAGGAAGGGAATATCAATGGATATAAAAAGTATTCCTAAAACGATAATTATTGTTCCGGCTTATAACGAAGAAGATAGTATTGCAACAACATTAACAAGTCTAATGGAAATAAAGAATAAAACGGAAAAGCTAGAAGTTTGTGTTGTAAATGACGGTTCAACTGATAGTACGGAGGAGATTATTAAGGAGTTTGATATTGTTCAATTAAAATTGCCTCAGAATTTAGGGATTGGTGGAGCCGTGCAAACTGGATATAAATATGCATACAATCATGGCTATGAAATTGCAATCCAATTTGATGCGGATGGGCAACACAATACGAAAGATTTATTTGAATTAATGGAACCAATTATAGAAGGGGAGGAAGACATGGTTATTGGTTCCAGGTTTTTACAAAAAACAGAGTATAAAGGAAGTATAACGAGAAGAATTGGTATTTACTATTTTTATTTTGTATTGAAAGTTCTTACGAAGAAAAACTTTACAGATCCTACTTCAGGTTATCGGGCAATTAATCGAAAAGTTATTGCGTTATTTGCACAAAATTACCCAAAGGATTATCCAGAACCTGAGGTACTAATGCATTTGAACCGAAAAAAGATGAGAATCAAAGAAGTTACTGCTAATATGCATGCACGTCAAGGTGGAGCATCATCTATAACTCCATGGAAGAGTATTTACTATTTTGGGAAGGTTACGCTTTCCATCCTGATGCAATCAATTGTTAAGGAGTAGTTTCGCATGAATATTACATTATTTAGTTTTCTCATAATCTGCTTTTTCTTTACAATCGTTATAGAGTCGGTTCGAAGAGGCATCCTTGAAACTCGTGACTCTTTAATTTGGATTTTTGTATGTGTTATTTTAGGAATTTTAAGTCTATCTCGAAAATTATTAGAAATTATAGCTGATTTGTTAGGAATTGCTTATGCACCGAGTCTATTATTTTTATTTGGATTACTAAGTACGATCATAATGATATTTGATTTAACTAGACGCATCTCGAAATTAAACCGTAAAGTTATTCATTTAACGCAAGAATTTGCTTTACTTAAGGAACAGCAGCAAGATAATACAAGTTCGGAGAATATGATAAAGAGGGAAAAGAAAGTATGAATTATCTGTTATTGGTTTTAAATATTATGCTTCTAGTTAGTGGACAGATGTTATGGAAAGTAGGTATGCAGCAAATTGGAACAATGGGGTTTGGAACGATTATTCAAGTGATAAAATCCCCTTATATTATTGGTGGTGGCCTTATCTATGTGTTGGCAACAGGGCTGTGGTTATACATCTTATCTAGAATGCCTTTTAGTGTTGCATATCCTTTTCAAAGTCTAGCTTACGTATTAGGTGTAGTAATTGGCTATGTTATTTTTAAAGAGGTAGTAACCCCAAGTCAATGGGTAGGAGCAGCAGTTATTGTTTTGGGAGTATATTTAATAGCGAGGTAAACTATGAATCAAGCAGATGATAATAAACAGTTATACAAGAAAGCCCCAATATACATTATTGGAATCATCCTTTTATGTTCCTTTATCGTTTATACATATTTTTTCTTTCAGCATCCAGGAAGTAATTTTATTCAACCTACGGATGCAGAGATCCAGCAACAATTAGAAAATGGAGAAATAAGTGAACGTATTGCAATGTTAAGAGAGCATACATGGAAGTATGGAAGTAGAGATGCATACTTATATACAAAGATGGCAAACCAGATTATCGAAGACGGTGTTTATGGCTACAACACAGATGGGAAGTCCAATGCATTTGTTACACCTGGATATCCAATTATATTGGTGGTGTTGTTTCATATAGCAAATATTTTGGACGTAGATCAAATGACCGTAGTTAAATTGTTTAATATGTTATTAAGTTTAGGCACCATTTTACTAATTTATTTGATTGGCGCTAAGACGTTTGCGAATCGTTGGATTGGTATTGTTGCCAGTGCATTGTATGCAGCTTACTTTACACCACTTCATTACTTTCGGACGTCATTAACGGAAATACCAGGAATATTCTTTTTTTGTTTAGCAATTTATTTATTTTTACTAGCGCTTGAAAAGAATAACAAAATATTTCATTTTCTATTTGCTGTCGTATTTTGTTATGGAGTTATGATACGACCAGTGATTGCTCCATTAGTTCTGATCGCATTTGCTATTTTATTGGTAAAATATCGACATCAGCTAAAAACGTGGATAGTTATAACTGGGGTTTGGGCATTTGGCGCAGCGGTTATTATCGCACCTTGGGTAATCAGAAACTTTATTATGTTTAATGAGTTTATTCTATTATCCACGCATTCAGGGAATAGCTGGTTTGCGGGCAGTAACCCGTTTGACCTGTATAGTTTTTCTGATTATTGGAAAGAACAAGCAGAGTTGGGGATGGACAGTAAAGAGTATGCAATAATGAAAATAAAAGAAGGATTTGAAAATAATTTTGGTCTCTGGTTTGCTTGGTTTACTGTAGGAAAAACATACGAATTATTTAAGCTTCCAGACGCCATTTATTTCTATACGGCTTATAGCTATGTAAACATATTTAAATTAATTCATAATATAATTGTAAATCTAGCATTTATTACCACAATCGTTTCATTTATTACTCGAAAGAAAGAGGCAATTGCTATTGCTGCTATTCTTATTATGTATATTGGATTATCAAATTTATTCTTAACTATTCCACGATATGGATTTTTCATCATACCAATCATGTGTATATTAAGTGGATATGCTATTGTAACCATCATAAAGAAAGTTGTAAATATTATCCAAGGATTGAAAGTATTAAGAGGCTGAGACAAAACACAACTTCTTTACACAAAATACGAATAATCATGTTATCAATAGGAGTATCATTGCCGCACCGTGAAAATATACACTCTTTACGGGGGTACGGCCTCAGCTAACTTGGTAAAGAAAAACACATTACCAAGTAAATCTTCGGACTCGTGCTATTCTCGCCGGAGTCTCGCTTATTTTAGGTGCTAAATGAATGATTCTGATCAAAAAACGAACGATAAGGTACCGACCCCCTGAAGTTAGAGTAAAAAATCTAATTTCAGGGGGGTTTTTGTGGCTAAATATAGTGAAGAATTTAAAATAAAGCTTGTAACCGTGTATTTATATGGCAGTCTAGGATGTGGATAAGTGAGGATCGCAGATCGACTGCCAGTAAATGTTCGATTGGTTTAAATAACAATCAGTAGGGGAAAACAAAACCCCAACGATTGAGGTTTCACTTTATTCTATCTAGGGTAAAGAGATAGGATTATGTACTATCTAAAGTTCTTAGGTAATAGACAACTGGACTCTAAGACTAATCCGAACAAAGTTTAATAGCTTTGTTCGCATTTTCTATTAACTACCCCATATTCTTTTTCGTAGACATGCTTATCCTGGATAGAATTAACATGTAGTACCTGTTTTAATGAAGGCAACATAACATAGAAATTCGGGCCTATTTATCCATTCCTTGTAAATTTAAACATTGCTATACGGACGTTTTTGCCTTTTCCCAAAGAAAAGATTTAATGCGAGTTCAGGTGTATTCCGTGCATCATGTTGATAAGTCTTTATTTTCTTCCTTAGCTTAGTTCGCTTCAGTTCTTGATTGCATAATGCCTCATTAGCTTGGTTATATAATTGTTTGCTGTTCCAGTTATTTTCTTCAACATGCCCGACTACAGGCTGTTCACAGAGCGCTGCAAAAGCATCTATTTTGGGGTCATAGGAAATAGCTATAAATGGTGTGTAATTAATTGCTGAAAATATGAGCGAATGCAGACGCATACCTATTAGTAGATTGGATTCACCAATAAGTGCAATTTTAGCTTCTAAGGAAGCGTTAGCTGGTGAAATATAGCTATATTCATTCATTAATTCAGCGGTTTCTTTTGATTTGCGTTCATCTTGTTTTCCATGCATAGGAACGAATACAATGGCATAACCATCTTGAACGAGTTTATCTAAGCAGGATGCTATTTTTTGAATGAATGGTTTATTTGTCGGCCAATCTCTTACACTTACAGCTATAAATTTTCGGTTAAATTTATTAGCCTTTTCCCACTTATGAGTAAACGAACTGGAGTCTAAACCTAATACAGGATCTGGTACAATAGTAGATGCATGTCTTACACCAATCTTAGTAAGTAAATTCTGTGACGCCTTGTCACGTACAGTAATTTGTTCAACATTATTTAAAGTATACTTAACTAGCCATTTGCTTAGGATTCCGTTAATAGGTCCCATACCTTGCGCATAAATAAAAACGGGTTTATTCAACATCTTTGCTAACTTAATAATGCCAGTATAATAAGGGATTGTAAACATACCTGTTTTATCCTGTAATAAGCTTCCACCACCACTAATTAATCCATCTGATTCTTTCAACGCTTGAGTAATCTCGGTAATCTTTCTTCGATTTACAGCATTAACCTGATACGTATCTTTAGTTTTTTCAGGGTCATTGGATAAAATAGTAATTTTTATATCGGGCTGGACCTTACGGATCTGTTCAATAATTGAAAATAAAATAGCCTCATCCCCAACATTATCAAATCCGTAATAACCTGAAAGTACAATATGCATTATGTCCACCTCTTCCGATAGTAATTTTCAATAAACGGTGCACTTTTTCTGTATATCAGGATCAGCAAAAGTCCAATAAGGTAGCCAATTCCAATGCTGTATGTCGTTCGTAGCAAGGAAATATGTAAAGGAATATGGATATGGGTAAAGGTATTCATTACAGATAAAAACCCAATGATTCCAGGGATAAGCATGAGTTTTCCTAGCAGTCTATTTGTGCTAATGACATAGATCGCTAATAGATAGAACGGAAACCCAATAAGGAATTCTTTGGTCCTTGGACGTACATATAGCCATTCCTCTAATTTGCTTCGTATCATCATTTCCATCTCACTAACATTAGCACTATTTCCTGTCCTAGTAATGTAATAAAAACCGACTACACCAAGGATAAAGATTACTAGAAGGTGCCAATACTTTACAGGAACATGTAATAATTTTAACGCTTCTCTCCAGAATAATAATCCACCGATAAACAAGATAGGTATGATATAAACTAATTTTACTCCTCTAAATACCTCAAATCCGGACATAAAGGCATTGCCGTTTAACAAACCGATCACAATGATTATTCCGATGAACGTAATACTCAGTGCTTTTAAGAATTGTAAGGTAATGCTTAGAAGTCTTCCATCTCCTTTATTTATTGTAGACAATACTGCAAATATTGGTGCGATGATCGCAATAATTAATGCAAATCCCTGCATGAGAAATAGCTTTTGAGTCATGAAATAGGCTAAAGCTAAAATTGTCATGAATATGATAGAAGCAGCTGTATATTTTCTGTTTAACAACATCGATGAAGCTAATCCAGTAAACAGAATGCCTGTAATGAAAATAATTACTTGCATCCATATAGGTGTGCTTATTTCTTTAAACGGTATAGGTATTCCCTGTTGATAATTACGAGCTAAGCCATCATGCACGCCTGTAATAAAAGTGTTTGTCTGTTTTAAGCTCTTATCAGGCTCATTTGTTGGGATATGAAAGAAAATAGAACGTATATTGCGTTCTTTAACAGCTCTTACAGCTTGATCAATATTTTCTGGAAGTGTTTTATTATTTAAGTGAATGCTATGCAAGCGAATTGTATTGTAATCTGTAGTACGAGCAATCGTTTGTAATCCCTTCTGATGGCTAAATTCAATAGAATAAAAATGGTAACCAGCGTCTATTAGTTGGTTTGTCCATTCTTTTACGTTATCCATATGTGGATAACCAATCACATCTTGCCCATAGAATAATATATTTGAAGTGTATGCTTCATTTAATTTAATTAGTTCGTTAACACTCTTTTGATTCCAAGTTGGGCTTGCATTTTCAACTCTAAACATATAATGAAGTCCATGACGTTCAACTTGTTTAATTGTTTCTTTGTTATAAGCAATATTTTTTGAAAGAAGATCTTTTTCTCGTTCAATAAAATAAAATGCTTGACCGTTTATAGTTACAGAGGAAGGCTGCAAATTGTCTTTAATGAGTTTATTAAAATAGGATTCCTTTGGTTGAGAAAAATAATATCCTTTTTTGTTTGAATGAACGGCTTGTTGATTGTTAAACCGCAAGGCGTTATTTATTTCCTGCTCATTATAAATCGTAATTATGTCTTGATTTTCCAACCATTTTAGCGAGATTGGGCTTATACTAACGGTAGTTAATCCAGCTTCTTTTAAGGAAGAGAGAATATCATCCGTATTAACATCTCCATTTTCTGTCGCTAACTGTTCAATTTCTTGGTAAGGAACAGCAATCTCATAGGTGTTGTTCTTCGTTTCTGTCTGCCAGCGCTCAACGATTCCAGGTATCGTGCATACGAGTAAGGCAATCAAAGTAAGCCAAATCCATTTCTGTTTTGTCATTTTTTTGCTCTTCCTTTCTGACTTAAATAAGGAATGTTCTTTAGGATGTCGTTTTTATGCACTACGTTATATAACTGTAATTGTAAAATATATATGATAATTCCAATTACGGTAGCTCCGACTAAATAGAGTAATGCTTGAATTCGCGTCCATTCAGAGATTGGGATAAATAATGTTGGTATCCCAATAACTGCTCCCATAAGAACCGAGGCTACGACGATTTTTGTAACCACCTTTTTCCTGAAGGAAAATGAATAGTGTCTATAAATAAACATTGTATTTATGATAAATAGAATAATGTATACTGCTAGAGTAGATAATGCTGCACCACGTAAACCCAATAATTGAATTAGATAAATATTGAATAGAGCTTTCGCTATAATACCGAAAACAATAATCATAGCTGCTTGTTTAGCGAAGTTCATACCTTGAAGAATCCCAGTACTCAGTATAGTTAACGAAGTAAATACTGAACTAAGTCCAATAATAGCCAGTACGTTGCTTCCCTCTAGGTTTGTGAACAAAGCTAAATTAATGGGTAAGGTTAATGCAAGTAACCCCATCGCTGCGGGCCAAGAAAGTATATGTGCTATGTGGTATGTCTTTTCTGTTATAGACCGAACTTGAGACTTATCACCTGCTGCGAGTTTAGTCGTTATTAAAGGTATGAGTGGCAATACAATGGATGTAGCGAACACTGTTGCAATTTGTACAACGGAAAGCCCCCGTCCATATATACCGTAAAGGTAATTAATTCGCGTTTCCGACGCTCCGATACTTCGTAAACCATATGGAATGGTGAAGGAGTCGATGAAATTAATTAATGCCATCGTAATTGCTCCAATTGCTATAGGTATAGACAGCTTTAATATATGTTTACTCCAGGAAATAAATAGCTGCATCGTATATTTTCTACTTAACGTTTGCTTGAAGGAAGACCGCAAGTATTTTAATCTTAAGTAGATAAGTGATACGAGCGCCCCTACAACCGATCCAATCATAATACCACCAGCTACCTTTTCATCGGACAAGCCTTTATGAACAAAATAATAAGCGATCATTAGTATTAATCCGACGCGAATAAATTGTTCAATAACTTGGGAAATAGCTGTTGGTTTCATATCATCAAAGCCTTGAAAGTACCCTCTGTAAACGGCCATATATGGCGCTATTAATAAAGTGGCTGTTACTACGATTAAAGCTAGCCTTGTAGAATGTCCTCCCAAAGCAGATGCAAGTGGGAAAGAAAAGCTATAAATTAGTAGAAAGCTGCAAATACCAAATAACAAAGCAAGAATACTAGCTGTTACATGAATTTCTTTGATAAAGGATAATTCACCATTTGTTCGTGCTTCGGCAATTAGTTTCGAAATGGCAATAGGAATTCCTGCCACCGATAATGTAAGAGCAACCATATAAACGGGATACACGAGGCTAAAGATTCCTAAAACATGATCTCCCGCTATATTTTGCAGTGGTATACGAAAGATGCTTCCTAATAACTTAGATGCTAATGTAGCGCTAGTTAATAGCAGCGTACTTTTTACAAAAGCAGAACGGCTCATGAAATTTTCCCCTTTGTTTTTTGCCTGACGATCCGGAATGCAAATTGAGGAAGTGTAAGCATTCTCCTCCATCTGGTTGGTTGCTTTAATAAGCGGTAGAACCATTCCAAGTTTAGCTTTTGAAAAATCATAGGTGCTCGTTTAACTGTTCCGGCGATAACATCAAAGGAGCCTCCAACACCCATAAATATTCCGTAATCAAAATTAGATAGGTTATTTGCTATCCAACTTTCTTGTCCAGGGCAACCAAGCGCGACAAAAGTTATATCTGGTTGGAGCCGAGCGATTGACGCTGTAATATCTTTTGATTCTCGATCAAAGTAGCCATGCTGAGAACCAACAATTTCAATGTTTGGGTAACGAGTTGAAATTTCGTTTACCGTTTTTTCTAAAGTTCCTTCTTTAGCACCAAGTAAAAAGATTCGATATCTATTCTTATCTGCGAGTTTTAACAAATCAATCATTGTATCATAGCCAGTAACTCGCTCAGGCAAAGGCTGGTTTAGCAACTTAGCTGCCTTTACGATTCCTATACCATCAGCAACAACATACGTCGCGTGCTGCAAATGTTGCATGAACTGTTGATCATGATTTGCTTTCATAACAACTTCTGGATTAGCTGTTACAATAAATGTCTTTTCTTTTTTCTGAATCCGTTGGTTTAGTAGCTGTACAAAAGAATGTTGATTTGTATTTAAAAAAGGTATATCCATAATTGTTACGTGCTTCATATTTTCAAACTCCTTTGAAGGAAAAGCATGATTATAAGATCAGTTAGTTGTATCTTGTTTTTGAAGATAGGCATGATGAACCCAACCGAATCCATTTTCATAATAAATTTTAAGCCAGTCACCTTCTTGAATAATATCGTTAGATTCTTCGTTAAAAGCTACATTAATATATTCATTTGCTTGTAGTTTGCCAATGATATCTCCTTTTTGATTAGGTTTATTGCGCACAAGCAGATTTGATTCCATATTTTTAACTTGAAAAAGGTTGTTAAGCTTAATATAGTCTTTAAACACCCAACCTTTATCTTGATAATCTGATACATAATACCAATTTTCATGCACATCGAACACTTGTACAGGAGTATCAATTAATAGTTGTTTAATGATTGACTCTTGATTCGATGTGGAAGGTTCTGTTCTTAAATGGACATGATTTCCAGTGATTCTAGCAACTAGCGAACCAACCGCTTTTGATTGACTTGGCATTTCTTGATCATCAGTAGGAGGAAACATGATCAGTTTCGACTTCCGACTATTTTTGGCTTGCAAGTAACTACCTGAAACCCAGCCAATAGTTTCATTTGCTCTTACTTTGTACCAGCCTCCATTTTCACCAATAACTGTTACTGTCATATTATCTTCCAAGGTTTTGATAATACGGAATGATGTTGTTGGACCAGTTCGAAGGTTCAAATTGGCTGTAGTTGTTAATTTTATGCCTTGATTTTTTGTATCAACATGGTATTGCTTATCACCGCTAGGTTTACCTTTGGCATTTGGTTGTTGATTAAAAGTAGGTACATCGTACTTCAAAACATAATTATCTAGTAAATTATAAATCTCTTGAATTCTATTCGTTTGCAAAATAGCCCAACTTACATGGGTAGCGTATTGAGGGTATCCTGGGTTGTTTGGATTCCATCTCATCTTATATAATGTGTTTTGACCGTCGTTTATGTAGTTATTTGCAATATCTTTTGCACCACCAATGATGGCTGCTGCTGGGGAAAACCAGCCTTTCAGAAAAGCATACTTTGCTCCGCCATTTAATGGATCATTATCTATAGCTCCATAACCATACATATTGTATACCGTATAGGTAGCCTTATTTTCGGAAACAATATTGCCGTTTTTATCCACTGGAATCCCGCTTGCAAGCTTTGAAGTACCATTGCCGGTTTCATGAAGCGCATGTGCCATTAAATACACTTCATTAACTCCATATCGTCTACCTGCTTCTATAAATGAGCTAGCTTGTCCAGATAAAGTGCCCTTATTTTGCAGTACTTTTCTATTAATCTCGTGCGGATTTAGATTTGCGTTCTCTGAAAGGTTTAGAAACTGAAAGTAGTCACTTGATTCCTTAGAGAAATTATTTGGATTCGCATAGTATTCGACAAGTGATCTACTAGCAGTATATTTTCCAGCGCCATCTACTTTAGGTGTTTTGGTTACTTGAATGTCAATCATTTTCTTAAAGGAATAATTATAATGAGTGTAATCAATTCTTATTTTAGGTTCATCGATGTGTTGCAACAGCCGATTTAATATAGCTGACATTTCACCTCGAGTTGTGCTATCTAATGGTGCAAAAAATAAACCTTCGTTATTTTTTTTACCAGCAATGATATTTAAATAGACTAATTCCTGAATAGCACCGTAGAACATAGGATTAATGTCTTTGTTATCCGTAAATAAAAGTGGGGCTTTATCTGCACTTACTCCTTTTAGATCTAGTGCACGTTTCATCATAGCGGCTACCTCTTGGCGAGAAATATGCTTTTTTGGTTTGAAAACGTGATTTGGATAACCACCAATAATCTTATTATTTGTTGCGGTAACGATCGCAGTGTAATACCAATCGTCCTTTTTAACATCAGAAAAATTAGTTCCTGTAGAGTCAGTAGATAGGTTTAAAGCTCTAACTAAAAAAACAGTAAACTCTGCTCTTGTTATTGGTCGATTTGGACGATATGTTCCATCACTGTATCCATTCATAATCCCTCTTTCAATAAGTATCAACATACTTTTTTCAAAATAGTGTCCATGAATATCCGATTGAGCATAAACTGGTTGAGGTAAGCTAAGCGTGATTAGCATAATAGGAATGAAGAAAAATTTGTATATCTTTTTCATGACGTTGTAAAGATGCCCCCTTTAAGTGTGCTCACAGATACAATGTTTTACTTAACTTTTATGACAACACCAATAGTAGTACATTTAAGAGGCAATTTCAGTATAATTTACAGATAATTAATATTATTTACCGAATCTTAACAGTAGTTAGTGGGAGAGTATGGTATTCTATGAGTGAGGAAGAAGTGTATTATTCATACAACGTGAAGTAACAGAAATAGAAAAAACATCCCACTCATATCGAATGGAATGTTAGATAATAGCTCTTTCTTTTTCCTTTTCTTCTGTACCAGTTAAATATTTAGCAAGGTTCAGGCTAGCTGTACCATTAGAGTATTCGTTCCATTGGTCAGCGAATTCTTTAATCTGCAAATAATCAAATCTATTTTCCTTTATTGCGAGAATAATAGCATCTGTTGATGCTACAACCGGGCCCGGCATTTTATGTTCATAGTCATCAATTAAGCCACTAGTATAGCTATATTCTTCCATATCATATGCAAAGAATATCATTGGCTTTTCTAGTAATGCATATTCGAATGGGATAGATGAATAATCTGTAATTAATAAGTCAGTAATTAGCAATAAATGATTCGTATCATAGAAGTCCGACACATCATATACAAAATCTTTATACGCTTCACTGATCTCATACGTTACAGCAGGATGTGGTTTAATAAACAGAACATAATCATTCGAAAGTTCTTGATACAGCTTTTGAATATCTAAGTGTAATTGATAATTAGAGAGCTGGTTATTTCGAAAAGTCGGTGCATACAAGATAATCTGTTTGTTTTTAATCATCGGATATTTTTCTGTCATATTCCTGTAGATATGATCCTTCATAGAATGATCGAACAGTATATCAGAACGTGGTATTCCAGTACGCAATATGCGGTCATCTGTAAGACCGAAACTTTTTTTAAATGTCTCTGCCATCATGTTAGATCCAACAACGGTAAAATCAAAGGTACGATATACTTGAGCAAAACGTTCATTTGCTTTTGCTGTCCTAAATTCATTTGTTGGATCCATTAACCCAAAATTCTTGATGGCACCGCCAGCATGCCAAAGTTGGATGCAAGTAGCATTATCTCTAAATTTAGTAGCAGCTAAAAATCCATAATACGTATCTACTAAAATAGTTGAAGCAGTAGCAAGATGATAAATAGATTTAATATAAGAAATGGGATGCTTTATATCAAATACAATTATTTGGGCTTGTCGACTATCAAAGCGATACTTGCATGACGAGTCTTTTAAAATAATAATTTCTTCATTAGAAAGCTTCTTTATAGCATTCGTTGTATAATAAATATTATCACCAAATGTAGCGACTCCAACTACCTTCTTTTTTAAAGGAAAGAGCTTAAAAAAGTTAAAGAGTATACGAAAAATAAACAAGTATACACTAATAGCAAGTTCTTTAACCATTATTCGCCTTATTTAAATCTGCTTTAATTTTTGTTGTAGAGATTCCTACGGTTCTTGGTAAGTAAACGACTTCACAATAATCTTTTAAAAAGTCAAATTTACCCTCCCAGTCATCTCCCATTACAAAAACATCCACATCGTGTTTTTGTACATCTTCTACTTTTTGTTCCCACGTATACTCAGGAATAACTTCGTCTACATAACGTATTGCTTCAAGAATTGCTTTCCTTTGTTCGAATGAATAGTACGCTTTTTTCCCCTTCAACGCATTAAACTCATCAGCAGAAATAGCAACAATTAAATAGTCTCCAAACTCCTTAGCACGTCTCAATATATTAATATGACCAGTATGAAGTAGGTCAAAAGTCCCGTAAGTGATTACTTTTTTCATGTTAAATACCTCCGTATAGATTCTTGGACTATAATACCATAAAATATTTACGTTGAATTTATAATAAAATTACAAAAGATTAACATTTCACGCATACTATATTATACAATTAAACTAGAATAATATAAATACATAAATCTAAAATATTAAAAATAATTGTCGATACTATATAAAAGCTTACCAATAAATTTATTTATAATTCAATATATTGAATCTGAAAATCTAGTTTATTTTATAGTATAGGTCATAAAACCTATTTAATTTGTCCGGGTTGTTATCTGAAAGCACTTTTTGAATTACTTTTATAATTCAAACTGATACATAAATAATAATTAATAGTAATTTGAAAACAAAAGAATTTTTGATTTTCAGTACAATAATATAAATTCTTTCTTAAAAGGATACTTCTATTAATACCTCCAAAAATGATATTAATTATGCTATTATTATTATTTAGAAGTAATTATTGTCGAATATTGCCAAATAATATGAAATAGTAATATCATCCTGTTTTGGGAGTTTTGATAGTACTATGGTTGGTGTTTGTGGAATTATAATTATTAAATTCAATGTTGTGGAGGTAATTAGCTTAAAATGAAACTACTTAATTACATTTGGGATTATTCAAATAAAAAAGAAGTCTTAATATATGAAATCTCTTATCGACAAGAGTATATTAAATTATATACTAAAATTGACTATGGAAATGACGAGCGTGAAAAGATAAAAGAAGAATTTGTGTTAGTGAAGAACAGAAATTCTAATGAAAAACATTTTTTTGAAGTAAAGGAAAAAAAATACTTTAATGGTTATGAAACTTTCGTTTTTCTTTTACCATTAAGAATTTTTGAAGGTAGTTATAATGAAGTCTGGGATCTATATTTGCTTTCTGATTCTATTACAAGTAAAGAATATATTAGAATAAAAGATATTGCAACCGAATCATTAGAAGTACCATATTATCCAGTAAATAAGAATGTCAGCCTACAACTTTTTAATACAATTAAAGGGAATCTGTCGATAAGATCGACTTATAATAACGCTTTTGCAGAAGTACATGAATTAACAAGTGTAGATAATAATCAGTTGTTAATTTCTGGTAAAGTTTTTGATAGTGATATAGGAACTGAGAGGTTTTTAGTTTTTGAAGATCAAGAAACTGAGCGCGATTATAAATTTAAGTTAGATATCTTAGAGAGTTCAAACTATGTTGAATTCAAACAGAATATTGTGTTTGATGATATTAAATCTATGGGGAATAGCGAGTTTAAGTTATATATACAAGTGGGAACAAAAAAAATTCCACTGTCAATAAATGATAAAGTGAATTTAAAAGATTTATTTATGATAAATAATTCTTCTTTATTCGAACTCCTATTCAAAAAGTCGAATAAATCAAAACATTTATCGGTAATTTTTGTAAATCAAAAAATGCAAGTTGAAATAACAAACATATTAATTAATACAGATAATGTTTGTTTAAAAGGATATATAAACAGTAGATATGATATAAAAATAAACGGGTTGCATAGGATAAAGATAAAAAAGAGAGATTCAAATGAAATTATTGAAGATTCTATTGAAGTATACAATAATAAATTTGAATATAAATTGGAAGTAAAAAATTTAATACATAGTAATAGATTAATTAATGGAGTTTGGGATATTTATTTAATTTCCGGTGAAGAATGGATACGTTTTGTTACTAGATTAAATGGAATTGAAGATAAACGTTCGATAGTCAATATGCCACAGATAATATCACCTAATTTACAAAATGAAAATAAAGTGGTTAAAGTTTATTATACATTATATGAAGAAGTGTCAATATTAGTCAGAAATCATATTGTTAATAAAAAACTTCAGAGAATACTTTTTAATAAGAATGAACTAATAATAGACGGTTTACTAAATATACAGACCCCAAATGATGAAATTCCTGAGCTTATCGAGGGGAATATAAGGTTTAAGCTTCCTTATGGTCATAAAATGAAATTACCGGTTAAAGTAAAATTAATTAAGACAGGTAGAACATTATTAGAATACAAGTATATAATATCGGCAGCAATAAACAACAGTCAGAAAGAAAATATATATCAAAATATTAATTTTGATTTATGTGAGTGTGAAATTAAATTTGGCCAAAGCAATAGCGTATTCTATTTGAATTTACTTCCATCGAAAATAGAAAGTACTTTAGAGGGTTTATTTGTTAAGAATAGTGAACTAAGAAGATTAAGTAATTCTATTAAATTAAAATTCTATTACTTCATGAATAAAGTAGTACCCATTAATTCAAAATATGTTATTTTTCAAAGTACAACTGGTATGAATTACTCATGTAATCCTAGAGGTCTATATGAAGAAATGCTTAAACAAAGTATTGATTTCAAACCCGTATGGGTCGTGAATAAAACAAACCAAAAAATACAAGGAAACCCCAAAATAGTGAAACCAAACACATTAAGATATTACTATTATCTAGCAATTGGAAAGTATTTCGTTAATAACGGAAATTTTCCAGACTTCTACAAAAAAAGAAAAAATACTGTTCATATTCAAACATGGCACGGCACACCTTTAAAAAAGTTGGGCTTCGATATAGACCCAAGTTCACCTTCATACAAAGAAAATACTTCTGAAAATTTAATTAGAAGAAATAAAAGGTGGGATTATTTGGTGTCCCCAAATAAATATACAGGCAATATATTACAAAGAGCATACTTATTTAAAAATCAAATATTAAATGTTGGATATCCGAGAAATGATATCTTGTATCAAGATAAAGATTTTAAGAGTGATCAGGTGAATAAAATTAGAAGTTATTTAAATATACCAGCTAATAAGAAAATAATACTTTATGCTCCAACATGGAGGGATAATGACTTTCATAATGGTTTGTTCAATGAACCATATGAATTTAAATTTAATTTAAATGACTTTGTTGAACGCTTTGGAAATGAATATGTTCTATTAGTTCGTTTACACCCTAGAGATTCAATAAGATGTCAAATTAGGGAATATGAAAATATTATATATAATGTTTCTAACTATGATGATATTAAATTATTATATTTAATTTCTGACCTATTAATAACTGATTATTCTTCAGTTATGTTTGATTTTGCTAATACAAAAAAACCAATTATCTTTTTTGCATATGATATAAAACAATATTCCTCAGCTCTTAGAGGTTTCTATTTTAACTTACACAGAGATGCACCTGGCCCTATTGTGACTAATGGAAAAGATTTATTAGATACAATAGAGATTTCAAGATCATTACCTGAGCTTTACTTTGATAAATATGAAGAGTTTTATAATAAATTTTGTTCTTGGGAAGATGGTTGTGCATCACAAAGAATTATTAATCAGGTATTTTATAGCTTGAAATCTTAGGAGGGTTTATTTTGAAGATATATTTTTTAATTTTAAATGTGTATGGAATGGGTGGGACAGTAAGAACTGTTTTAAATACCGCAAATTATTTAGCTAATAAGAACTATAGTATTGAAATTATAAGTCTATTTAGAAGGCAAAATACACCCTTTTTTCATGTGGATCCCAGAGTGAAAATAACAATACTCCACGATGTATACGCTCGTGACAGAAATCGTCAAGACATACGCACAAAAATTGCTAACTTTTTATTGTCAAGAAAAAGTAAACTTATTCATAAAGATGAAGAATCTATAAAGCAGTTCTCATTATTAACGGATATTAAATTATTTTTATATTTGAGGTCGATTAAAGAAGGAGTTTTAGTATCAACAAGACCCTGTTTTAACTTATTTATATCGAAGTTTGGTAGAAAGAAGATAAAATTAGTTGGACAAGAACATATTAACTTCGAAGGGCACCCAGAAGGTTTAAAAAAATCTATTAAAAAATATTATCCAAAATTAGATTATCTTATAACCCTTACGGATAAAGATAATGAACATTATCAAAAGATATTTAATAGAAATAGTAATCTACAAATTTTAAAAATAACTAATTCAGTTTCTGCTAATCAAGAAGTATATAAATCTTCATTAAAAGAGAAAACCGTTATAGCAGCGGGAAGACTTGATTACATTAAAGGCTATGATTTATTAATTGAAGCTTTTTCATATGTTGTTAAAAAAAATCCCGATTGGAAGTTGAAAATTTATGGTACTGGTAAAGAAAAGAATGAATTAATGAAGCTTATACAAGATAGACATTTATATAATCATGTGTTTTTAATGGGGCCGACTAAGAATTTGAACAAAGAATTATTAAACTCTTCTATTTTTGCAGTTAGTTCACGAATTGAAGGATTTGGTTTGGTTATCGTAGAGTCAATGCAAAGTGGTGTTCCTGTTGTTAGTTTTGACTGTCCGCATGGTCCCTCAGAAATAATTACAAATGAGGTTGATGGGATTCTTGTAGATAATGAAAATGTCTTAGGATTGGCAAACTCAATTAATCTATTAGTAGAAGATAATGAATTAAGAGGAAAAATGGGATTGCATGCTATAGAGAGTGTAAAGAGGTTTTCTATTGAATCTATAGGAGCACAATGGGATGAGTTTTTTAAAAGTATTTTTATTAATATAAATGAACAAAACCATAAAATCGATAGTAAAACATTATCGTCTAACAGTAGTAATTAAAGAAAAATTTTATGTGAAATGGATGAATTTAAACCTACAAAAGTGAAATCTATTTTAAATTTCACTTAAGTACCATATTAATTTAATTCTGTTAATTATAAAAGTTTAATTTAGTAGTATCCAAATTTTGAAAGGGTGATTGAGATGAAGAAAATTATTAATTTGTTATTATTATTATTCCTATTATACCCTTATAGTGTAGTAGCTGATGAAGCAGTAGAAAATAATGATCTTGAAAAAAATGAGGGGGACACATCAGTAAATCAAGTTAATGATGAAGGTGAATCTATTAACCCTAAATTAGAGCAAGAGGAATCTGAAGTTAAATTAGAGATGGATAAAGAACATAGTTCTACAACTCAAAAAGCTAAAGATTCTATTAGTGATGATAATACTGATGTGGAGAATAATGATAGCATTAATGTTCCTAAAGAAAATAATGTTATTAGTGAACTCGAAAACAAGAGTATTAGTGATACTAATAATTTTGATACTAAAATAACAAATACTAAAAATATAAGCCTACTTGGCAAGATAATTAAGTCTAATACCAAAATCTATAATAATCCTGAAAAGGGAACTGAAGATTATTTTAAAGCTGGCGATACTTATACGAACACAGTCTTTTATATAAAAAAACAAATGAATATTGATAAAGATGTATATTATTTAATTAGTAATCAACCAAGTAGTACTCATGGAGTAATTGGGTGGGTAAGGAAAGATCAACTTTCCACTTATACTCATACAAGCGTCGATTCTAAAAAAAAGGTGTTTTACTTAAATGGGAGAGGGGTTGCATATAATAAACCTTGGGGGGGAAGTAAGGATGTAGTATATAATTCTTCTCAACTAGATAAACTAAATGGTTACAAATTCGAAGTTAATTTAACAAATAATGTAGGTAATAATACTTGGTATAAGGGGTTACTAAATGGAAAAACAGTATGGATTCATTCGAATCATCTAACAAGATCTAGTGAAATAAGTAGATTAGGGAAATTTAAAGATGTGGATGCAAAAGTTTATTCTGCCCCGGGTAATGAACTAGATTATAACTATGCTGGGAATGAACTTATAAATAAGGTGTATTACATAAAAGAATCTATTAATTTGAACGGTCAGCTATATTATTTAATTAGTAACCAACCCAGCAACTCTACAGGAACTATAGGATGGGTTAGAAAAAATGATTTGCTCTCTTATACTCATGAAGGATTAGACAGCAAAGAAAAAACTTTATATTTAAAGGGAAAAGGCATAGCCTATAATAGGCCGTGGGGTGGAAAAGAAAACATAGTTTATAATATAAACGATTTAAAAAAGAGACAAGGAATGATATTTCAAGTTAACTTGACTCAAAAAGTAGGTAATAACCTATGGTATCGAGGGATACTAGAAGGGAAAACAGTATGGATTCATTCGGATCATGTAAAATCGCCTCAATCTACAAGTAAATTAGGGAAGATTAAGAGTAATAAAGAGAAAATTTATTCTTCACCAGGTAACGAGTTAACAGCTAGTTCTGCAGGGTCAGAAAATATAAATAAAGTTTTTTATATTAAACAGCAAATTAATTTAAATGGCATTCTATATTATAATATAAGTAATTATCCAAGTAGCCATAAAGGAACAATTGGTTGGGTAAAAGAGGATAGTATGCTTTCGTACACCCATGTAAATGTAGATAACATTTCTAAAATATTCTACTTAAGCGGAAAAGGTGTTGCTTATAACAAACCATGGGGAGGCAGTCAGAATGTAATCTATGATTCTGAAGCTCTTAAAAATATGCAAGGCTATGGACTAATTGTTAACTTGACTAATAAAGTAGGAGATAATATATGGTATAGAGCCAATCTAAAAGGTAATAGTATATGGATTCATTCAAGCCATTTAATGAATATAACTGGTAGTGCAACAAGTAGGTTAGGGAAAATTAAAAGTGAAACCGCTAAGATCTATAAGGGGTTAGGTGATGAAACAACAACAATCAATGCTGGAAGTACGTACACCAACAAGGTTTTTTATATAAAAAGAAAAAGCCAAATAGACAACAAAATCTACTATTTGTTAAGTAATAAACCTAGTAGTACAGAAGGAACCATTGGTTGGGTAAAAAAAGAAGATGTTAATTCATATACTCATGAAGGAATTGATAATAATTCAAAGAATTTATATTTAAAAGGAACAGGTCTAGCCTATGATCGTCCATGGGGTGGAAAAGAAAACATTATTTATAATAATACTGAAATTAATGCTATGGAAGGCTATAGTATTCAGGTTAATTTGACTCAAAAGGTTGGCAACAATATATGGTATCGGGGAATAGTTAATGGAAAAACAGTATGGATTCACTCAAGTCATGTAACTGGTACCACTGGAACCAGCACAAGTAAATTAGGGAAATTAAAGAGCGATTCTTCTAAGATTTATAAGAGGCTTGGTGACGAGTCATCAGCTATTAATTCAGGAGAGAAGTATTTAAATAGTGTATATTACATTAAACGTCAAAGTGAAATAAATGGTGAAATTTATTACTTAATTAGTAATTTACCAAGTAGTACTAGTGGAACCATTGGATGGGTCAAACAGGATGAATTAACGTCATACAGTCACCAAAGCGTAGATAGTAATAAGAAAAAATTAACTTTAAAGGGTAAAGGAATAGCTTACAATAAACCATGGGGTGGAAGTAAAAATATAGTATTTGATTTAAAAGATATGATTAATTTGAAAGGCGAAATACTAGAAGTAACTTTAACAAATAAGGTGGGAGGTCAACTTTGGTATAAAGGGCAATTACAAGGGGAGACGGTTTGGGTACATGAATCTCATTTAGAAAAAAATACTGCAAACTATTCTTATTATGATTTAACACTAAGCGAAGCTGTCTCTATACAAATGAAGGCTACCCCAAAAACAGATAAATATGTGCATTATGTACATGGTGATTATATACAATACAATAATAAAGGTAATTACTATTATGTTACCGCAAGTACTTTAAATGTAAGAGGTGGTCCGGGTACTAATTATTCAATAGTTGATACTTTAAATTATGGGGAGAAAGTTTCTATAAGAAAAAAAGTTGGAGACTGGTATAGATTATATTGGGTTAACGCTAAGGAGGAAGATGTTAGATATTATTTAGATCCGAATAACTTTATTAATGATGATGTTCAAAAATTTCAATTCTTAGACCTATCAAGGTCCAGTGATATATCTGCTTCTGTACTAAATGATTTCTTATCGGGAAAAGGAACACTAGCCGGACAAGGGCAGGCATTTATTGATGCAAGCATAATAAATAGTATTAATGATGTCTATCTAGTATCTCATGCTATTTTAGAAACGGGTAATGGTACCTCTACTCTTGCCAGTGGTGTTAAGTATAATGGGAAAACGGTCTATAATATGTATGGAATCGGGGCATATGACAGTTGCCCGGTTGATTGTGGGGCTAAAAAGGCTTATGAAGAAGGGTGGACTACTCCATATAAGGCCATTGTAGGAGGCGCTAAATTTATTGGACGAGATTATATTTCCTCCGGACAAAATACTTTATATAAAATGAGATGGAATCCTCTTGCTATGGATAATACAGGATCAGCAACACATCAATATGCTACGGATATTGGTTGGGCTTCAAAGCAAATTACAACTATGTATAATTTATATCAACAAATTGGTTCTTATTCTTTACATTTAGATATACCATCCTATAGATAGTGTTTAAGGTAATAAATGAAACACCTTTAGCCGACGAGCGAGTCGGTACCGACCCCAGAAGTTAGAGTGAAAGATCTAATTTCTGGGGGTGTTTTTGTGGCTAAATATAGTGAAGAATTTAAAGTGAAGGTTGTCACTGAGTATATATAGACGGAAACCTTTCATTTCGTTCCTTAGAGAAAAAAATATCATATGGGAGCTCTGCACCAATTGTCAACAATGGTTTAGAATTCCCTTCAACGGAATCAAATTCCCTATTATCGGAAATTTTGTCTGGCTTGTTGCCAGCCTTTTTCTTTTCCATCAGATGATAAGAGTCAGCTTTAATATTAAAGATAGTGAAATGATGGATTAGACGATTGTGACCGTCAAGTAAAATGACACAATTTCTGCTTATTAATTTGAAACACTTTGCTGCCCAAATATGGTTTTTCGATGCTTCATTCGCCAACTGTCTTCATTTAAATGAATAATTTCCACTCGATGCAATATACGATCTAGAATCGCGGTTGTAATTGCCTGATCTCCTAATAATTCACCCCATTCTTTAGGACCTTTATTGGACGTTAATATAATCGATGTTTGATTGTACAGATCATTGATCAAATGAAAAAACATATTGGCTTCCTGTTTGTCCATTGCCATAAACATTAAATCGTCAATGATAACTAGATCTGCTTCTCGTATTCTCTTCATTCTCGTTTTCGATTTCCTTGTGATTTCTTCAGTCTTTAATACATGAATGAGATCACCCATCGTAGTAAAAATCACTTTATATCCTTGGTTGAGAGCCTCCATGCCCAGCCCAATCGATAGGTGGGTTTTGCCGGATGATATTGAGATAGTCGTATGCGGAATCTACCTCTTCAAACCCTTTCGCAACCGTATCCATAAATGAATCGATGCCTTTTGTCCGATCGCGCGAATGGCTTCTATCCTTCACTAATTGGCCTTTTCTTTCAGGAATAGTGTGTTTTGCAATCAATTCTCCTGTATCGGTAATATAGATGAATAGTTGTTTGTCTTCCGTTTCCTTGATACCGACGGTATCATATTTATGGAATGTTCCTAGTGGAAGAGAATAC
>NZ_JAWDHA010000053.1:0-30275 GCF_034190895.1 Virgibacillus sp. M23
GAGACTAATTACGTAGACTCCTGCGGGATTAGCGCGAGCCGAAAATCCACTTTGCAACGTGTTCTTCTTTGCAAAGTTAGTTGAGGCCGTGCCCGTGGAAAGCGAAGTAATTAGTCGGAGCATTGCCAATATACATCAAACATTTCAAAATAACTACTTGGCTTAACGCAGTCATTGCACTGAATTTATACTTTCTTAACTTAGAACAAAAACACAAGAGCCCGATTGGAAACGTAGCGACTGGAGCGAGTCAGCGGAAATATAGGAACTACGGTTTGCTTACTGGCCGATGTCGACTTAGCTTAGGGCGATTCGTGAAGTCGCCTCGTTTCTCGGCGCTGGAGCTGGACGCAGCTCAACCCGACACCATATTTATACAAATGGGCAAATTTTATTATTTTCTAAAAGAGTGAAGCGTTTGAACTGCTCCCCTTAAGTTAGACAGATTAACAAATAAAAATCTGTTTTACCTAGGGGGAATTTTTTATGTCCAAGAGATCTCATTCGAGTGAATTTAATTTGAAGTAATAATGTCAACAATAATGAAGGTGATACAAAGAAGGATGTTCAAATATCAAATAAATAATACAACCCTTTCTAAATGGATGGACATTTGAAACGGACGGAATAAGTGGGTTAAAGGAAGCAGCTGTATTTGATTAGTTGTCAGGAGACTATTCTTATAAAGAAGTTCCAATGGAATCATTTTGGGGGACTCTCAAATGTGAGAAGTACTATTTACATAGGTATGAAAGATATCAAGAAAGATTATACGGCCCTAGCCCTGTTGAATATAGAGCTAAAGCCGCTTAAATCCATTTTTATAATTTCCAATGTCTACTTGACAGGGTCAATTCAGCTTCATACTTCTTTTTCATTCCCTTTTGTATTGTTATTTCGCTGCGTTTCTAACTTGGCTTGAATCTTTGCTTTTTCTTTATTAGGTGGTGTCAGACTTACTATTGTATCCCCTACTGCTGGAACAGTTCGCATTTCTTCGGAATAAAATTTCAATTGACCTGAAGGCTTAATTAGATAAAGAAAAGCAGTAGATTCATCTTTGTCAGCTACATATTGCTTATAGTTATATTGTGAAGTTAACGTAGTTTGTCTGAACACATAATGATTATTCAGCTTTTCCAACAAATCTTCCATCGTAAATTTCTTATCAAATAAAATCCGTCCTCCAACTTTAGATACAACCTCTGTTGTATCACCTTTTATTTGATCAAGTGGACTAACTTTAAAGACATTAGTTCTACCATATTCGGGCATAAATGTTGTACATACAAGGGAATTAAAAGCATGATCATCTGTTATAGCTAGCAAATATTCATATGGAATTGTATCCAGGTTATATTCCGACTGCTCAGAGAGTATATTTCCATGATAAAAATTAATACCTGCCTCACGAACTGGCCTTAATCTTTCCCATGAAGAGTCAACAATTATTACTGGAAAATTAGCCTTTGCCAGTGATTTAGCTAATTCAACTGTAAAGCGATTAGCTCCATTAATTAACGCTCCTGGTCTTCCTTCCATAGATAAATGTAATTTTTTCGCCAACCAACCAATTGAAAATCCATGAGCTACAACCGTAAAAATTACTAGTCCAAAGGTAAGTGTTGTTAGTATTTGTGCATCTTCATAACCTGCTTCGGTCAATACACTAGCAAAATAGCCTGATACGGTCAACGCTACAATTCCTCTTGGTGCAATCCAACCTACTAGAGCTTTCTCATTAAATGATAATCCCGTGCCAATGGTAGAAAGGAAAATCGATAATGGGCGAACAATGAACATCATTAATAATACATAGCCAATAATGTTGGGACTAAATATTTGCAGTAGGGTTTCTAATTGCAAGGATGCGGTTAGCATAATAAATATCGTTGAAATGAGTAAAATTGAAATGTTTTCTTTGAAATGACGCATGTCAGAAATAGAGCTTATCCCCATATTGGCAAGTGTAATTCCCATAGCTGTTACTGATAATAATCCTGTTTCGTGCATAATTTCATCTGCACCGGTAAAACAAACAATAACAACAATGACAACTGCTGGAGATTTTAAGAATTCTGGAATATGGCCTGTTTCAAACATCCAGCCAATTCCTTTACCACATGCCCAGCCAAATATTGCCGCAAAAATAGATGCTGCAAAAAATAGTGTTAACTTTGCTCCATCCGGATCATTTGCTGTTAAAAAGGTAATAATCTCAAAAGCGAACACTGCTAAAAGTGCACCAATTGGATCAACGATTATTCCTTCCCATTTTAGGATTTTAGCTGGTCTAGGCTTTAGCTTTGATTGCCGTAATAATGGCATTATTACAGTTGGTCCAGTAACAATAAATAGGCCACCAATTACAAAAGCAACGGTCCAAGACAAACCTGCAATATAGTGAGCAGTTAGTGAGCCGAGAATCCAGGCTATAAATGCACCAACAGTGGAGATTCGGAAAACAGGCTTGCCTAGTCCCCTGAGCTCCTTAAAGCTGAGATTTAAGCTGCCCTCAAATAAAATAATGGCTACTGCTACAGATATAATTGGGCTATATAAACTGCCAAAGTCTTCCTCAGGGTTCATTAAACCAAAAACTGGTCCTGCCAACAGTCCAGTGATCGACATAACAACAATAGCCGGCATACGGTAACGCCAAGCGATCCATTGGGACCCGATCCCTAAGAAGCCTATTAGCATGATTTCAAATAATAAAGACGGAACCATGTGATACCCCCTATTTAAAATTTCAACGAAACTACTTCCTTATGTAACATTGCAATCAATCCTACAGAAAGTAAAACGTCGGATAGCCATATAAAAGGAAATAACACATTCCTTTGTAATGGCAAATTATAGATAAGATAAAAACATTTTAAATGTGAAAGGAAAGAATGTAAACAATTTTAATTCAGGCAAATATAAATCATACTATTATCAACATTTACTTTTCTCTCCTTTTCCATTGACAATCTTAACCTGTTACTGTTAAGATGATGTCTGCTTTGCGTTATTTTCTGAAAAAAATTAATTCAAAGAATCGCCCTTTATTTTCAGATTATATTGAAAAAATAGATATTACTCTTCTTTCTTTAGTATTTGATAATACAGGAATGTTCATTCCATTTCGTTTTAATTTAAGGAGTGCTATACAACTGTATTCAATAAACAATCTCAACAGGAAATCATATAGAAGGGATACACGTATGATGAATAAAGATACATTCATAATCGGCTTTATGTTATTTGCTTTATTTTTTGGTGCTGGAAATCTCATATATCCTCCTGTACTTGGACTCCATTCAGGATCGTCTTTTATTACTGCTATTGCAGGCTTTGTGATAACTGGTATAGGTTTACCTATTTTAGCAGTTACTGCTATTTCGTTCGTAAAAAAAGATGCCAGAGAAATAGCAAATCGAGTCCACCCTCTATTTGGCATTCTATTTACAACAGCTGTGTATTTAGCAATTGGACCATTTTTTGGAATACCTCGTGCAGCTACAGTTGGCTACGAGATGAGCATCGAACCCTTTCTTAATAACGTATCACCTTATACGTTATTGCTGTTCACAAGTGTATTTTTTATTTTCGTCTTTTTTATCAGTTTAAATCCTTCAAAAATGGTAGATCGAATTGGACAGTATTTAACACCTATACTATTGCTGTCTATTACAGCATTAGTAATTGGCGCTATTATCTTATTTGACCAGCCAGCTACAGCACCTACCAGTGATTATGCTAGTAGTCCTTTTTTTAAAGGCTTTGTCGAAGGCTATTTAACTATGGATGCTATTGCAGCTCTAGCCTTTGGAATTATTGTGGTAAATGCCTTTAAAGAAAGGGGTGTTTCCACACAGAAAGGGCTTATTACTGCAACATTGAAGGCTGGATTGGTCGCTGGAGTAGGTCTGATCACTGTCTATACCTCTATCGGCTGGATTGGTACAAAGGTGGCAGGATCAGCTAGCTTCAGTAATGGCGGAGAGATACTCTCACATGCTGCAACTTCAATCTTTGGAACATTTGGAACACTGCTGCTAGGAATTATTGTTACGTTAGCCTGTTTTACCACTTCTGTCGGTTTAGTAGTTGCTTGTGCGCAATTTTTTTCAAAATTGGTGCCAATCTCTTATTCCTTGATTGCTTTTATAATTACTTTCTCTAGTTTTGTTATTGCTAATCAAGGTTTAGATGCAATCATTAGTTTTTCTGTTCCCGTACTTGTATTCTTATATCCAATAGCTATTGTACTTATTATGCTAACCTTTCTACGGTCATTATTTCAGAATAGGCCGGAGGTCTACCGTGGGGCAATTCTATTTACCGCAGTCATAAGCTTAAATGATGGGATTACGTCCTATGGTATTGATATTCCAACTGTCACGAACTATGTAATGAAAATTCCTTTATTTGATATTGGTTTGGGCTGGCTACTACCAGCTATTATTGGAGGATGTATCGGATTTCTAGTTTCAAAGCTTAGACCCCAAAAGACTTAACTATTACTTTAGGCTAGTGTATTCCAGTAAAGCTGTGAGATATTGCTGAATTAGCCAATACCGTCCGTACATTAAACGATAAGCTCATGAAAGCTAAAAATCATATCAACTTATAAAAATGAAACTTCAATCAGTGGGGTCTTACTACCAGTTATGTGTAGTAAAATTATAGAATATTTGTATATGCAGGAGCTGTATCTTTACAGCTTCTTTTTTTCTTCTATAACCAACTACAGAAAGAATATGTTAGGATGGTACATGTAAAAGGAGGAAATACATCATGGGAATGAAGGAAGAAAAACTACTTCAAACGTATTTCGGTTATGAAACCTTCCGTCCAGGGCAGAAGGAAACCATTGATTACATCTTAGCTAAAAAGAATATTCTCGCTGTCATGCCTACTGGTGGGGGAAAGTCCATATGCTATCAAATACCCGGCTTAGCATTGCCAGGCACTGCAATTATCGTATCTCCTCTTATTTCTTTAATGAAGGACCAAGTAGATGCATTACAGTCTTTAGGAATTGCTTCTACTTATATTAATAGCTCATTAACTGCAGGTGAACAACAGCATAGGCTAAAGGATATTGCATTAGGAAGATATAAATTTGTTTATGTAGCACCCGAACGATTTGATTCAGGAAATTTCTTGAATGTACTTAAGCAAATAAATATATCATTAATTGCCTTTGATGAGGCACATTGTATTTCCCAATGGGGTCACGATTTCCGACCGAGCTATCGATCAATCATTCCACAATTAAAGCAATTACATCATGCTCCAATTATAATGGCGTTAACGGCAACGGCAACAGAAGAAGTCATATTCGATATCCAGCAGTTATTACACATAAATCATGTAGTAAATACAGGCTTCGAAAGAGATAATTTATCCTTTCACGTCATTAAAGGAAAGAATAAATCCTCCTATATCCGCTCTTTTTTACAGGAAAGAGGCACTGAATCAGGAATTATTTATACAGCAACAAGAAAACAGGCAGACAGTCTTTATGATCAGCTAGAAAGACGCGGTTATTCGATTGCTAAATATCATGCAGGTCTTTCAGAACAAGAACGACAACATGCGCAATCTGCATTTATTCATGATGAAAAACAGCTTATGGTTGCAACAAATGCATTTGGTATGGGGATTGATAAATCTAATGTTCGTTTTGTCATTCACTATGCTATGCCAATGAATATTGAATCGTACTACCAAGAAGCTGGGAGAGCTGGAAGAGATGGGGAGCCAAGTGATTGCATATTATTATTCTCAGCACAGGATATACAGCTACAGAAATTTCTTATTGAACAATCCTTAATGGATGATGCCGCAAAGCAAGGGGAATATCGTAAACTGCAGTCCATGATTAACTATTGTCATACCCATGGATGTTTAACTACGTTTATCTTAAATTATTTTCATCAAGAGGATAACAATGAATTATGCGGTCGCTGTAGCAACTGCATCCAACGTCAGGAAAAAATAGATATTACAGAGGAAGCGCAGAAAATACTTTCTTGTGTAAAACGGATGGGAGAAAGATTTGGAGTTGGGATGACAGCGAAGGTACTTAAAGGATCGAAAGACAAAAAGCTAAAAGAGTTTCGGCTCCATACATTATCTACATACGGAATCCTCTCAGCTTTTACCGAAAAAGAATTAACTGAATGGATACATTTCTTGGTAGCAGAACAATTATTAGCTACGGAGGAAGGGAGATTTCCAATTCTAAAGTTAAATCATCAATCTGTTGAAGTGTTAAAAGGAAGAAAGTCTGTATACATGTTTACGATGCCGATCCCGATAAATGAGCAGACTGATTACCATAAAGATTTATTTACGGCATTGCGTAACTTAAGAAAGCAGTTGGCTGATGAAAAAGGGGTTCCACCTTATGTTTTATTTTCTGATGCAACCTTAAAGGAATTAAGCAGATATTTTCCGGTTACCAAAGAAGATATGCTAGAAATTAAAGGGGTAGGTGAGAAGAAATACGACCAATTTGGTGAAGCATTTTTAAACGTTCTAAAAGAATGGCGATCACAGAATCCTGATGT
Source organism: Virgibacillus sp. M23 (assembly GCF_034190895.1). NCBI lineage: Bacteria > Bacillati > Bacillota > Bacilli > Caryophanales > Bacillaceae > Virgibacillus > Virgibacillus sp. M23. The sequence goes on from NZ_JAWDHA010000053.1 coordinate 6,567, forward strand.
AAAAAACATCATTCGCATAAATGATCCTGTTCATCCAAAACCTAAAAAAAATAACCCTGAAACAGACGAGAATCCAAGTCATGTTATAAGCTATAAAATGTTCCAATCTGGCAAATCTACTAAAGATATAGCTGTTATACGTGATATATCCCATCAGACGGTAGAAAATCACTTATTTAAAGCCTTTAAAGACGGATATCCGATCGCTTGGGAAATATTTTTTACATCGAAGGAAGAGGAAGCCATCTTACAAGCTAGAGAACAACTTGATGACATCAAGTTAAAGTCTCTTAAAGAGGCACTACCGACGGAATATGATTACACAAAGATAAAAGCTGTACTGACAAAACATAGCTTCATCTAATCGGATATTGGGTAAAAAAAGATGGTCCTTGCCAGACTTGACGACGAGTACCAGTGTAATGTCCTAGTGAGTAAAGACCCAAATCTCCTATAGCGTAACAATTGATCCTAGATTCCCGAACGAAGCGATTTCCATGAGGAAACCTACGCATTCAACCACGGAAACGAAAGTCCTTCACCTTCGGACAAGAAGACCCTTGGATCCGTATAAACGGAAGCAGTCAGCTCTCTATTTCGAGCTGACTGCTTCCGTTGTTCACCTTTTATCCCGCATATAACTGGCAGTAAGATCACCCACTTCAAGCAATAAAAAGAAAGCAATATATATAAGTGGGGGATCGACTGCCAGTAAATGTCCGATTGGTTCCAGGGCCTTTAGGCCATACTCTTGTGGTACTAACAATCAGTCGGGGATAAATCATACCCCCAACTGATTGTTGTTTTACTTTATATCTAATGCCCAAGTTCCATTACGGAAAATAGCTTCTGTTGTTCCATCTTCAAATACACCGTCTATATCCAATTGCTCTGAACCAATCATGAAATCGACATGATTTAAACTATCATTCACTCCATGCTTATCTAGCTCCTCTTCGTTCATTGCAGCTCCACCCTCTACATTTGTAGGATATGCCTTACCAAGCGCAATATGACAAGAGGCATTCTCATCAAACAACGTATTATAGAAGATTAAACCAGATTGAGAAACTGGTGATTCATGAGGTACTAATGCTACTTCACCAAGGCGCTTAGAACCGTCATCTGTTTCTAATAAATGCTTTAAGGTATTCTCCCCTTGTTCAGCTTGATAATCAACCACTTTTCCATCTTTAAACGTTAGACTAAAATTATCGATTAAGCTACCACCATAATTAAGCGGTTTTGTACTGGCTACTGTACCATTCACACCATATTTGTGGGGCATAGAAAACACTTCTTCTGTTGGCATATTCGGATTAAAGGTCGTGCCACTCGACGTTTTTGCAGAACCCCCCTTCCAAATATGTCCTTTAGGAAGTTCCATCTCTAAGTTTGTTCCTGGCGCAGTAAATACTAGCTTCTTATAATTTTTCTTGTTTAAGATTTCACGAGCAGTTCGGAGTGTTTCGTTATGTGCATCCCAAGCTGCTATCGGATCATCTTGATCAACCCTTACTATTTTTACAATTGCGTCCCAAAGGCTTTCAATGGCATCTTCTCTTGATTTTTCTGGGAAAATCTTTTGTGCCCAATCTCCTGTTGGAATAGAAATAATTGACCACGGAATGATATCATTCATGGTATACTTCCGAAGGTGCTTCATCGCCTCGCCAGCTGCTTTATTTGCTTTTGCTACACGGGAAGGATCAATATCCTTTAATAAATCAGGATTCGTTGAACGAATATTTAATATTGCCGCTCCATCCTCAACATAGCTTTTTTGTAGCTCCACTTTCCACTCAGGAAAACTAGCAATAACTTCATCTGGAGCGTTTTCATATTTTAACAATGTAAGCTCATCATCCACCCAATTAATATGTACGTCCTTTGCTCCTAACTCATACGCTTTACGTACAACGATTCTTGTAAAATCTGCACCCTCAATTGGCGCATTAACCATTAATGCCTGATCCTTCTGTATATTCACACCAGTGCGTAATGCTAACTCTGCATATTTTTCTTGTGTACGTTGACTAACCATCTCTTTACCTCCAAATTAAATTATTTCGTATACCGTTATTATTTCATAAATTCAATAAAATTACCAAATAACTTTTTATAATTAGAATAAATTGGAAAATATTTGTTATTATCCCCCTTATCTATTTACGACATATCGAGATTATGTTATCCTAAAAATAGGTTACTTTTCGTAATAACTGTAGAATTTGCTAATAGATATATGATACCGATTGAGGTGATGATCATGGAGAACCTTTGTCCACGTTTCGAAAAAGCTATGGGACTTCTTAGCACACGCTGGGTAGGGCTTATACTTTTTGAACTATTAAAAGGTACAAAACGTTTCTCTGAAATGGAAGCTGATTTGCCTATCAGCGGGCGGTTGCTCTCTGATCGACTTAAAATGCTAGAAAAAGAAGGAATCGTTACAAGAGATATTTATTCGGAGTTTCCTGTTCGTATTGAATATTCTCTTTCCGAAAAAGGAAAAGCATTAGAACCAGTTATTAAAGAAATTCAATGTTGGGCAGATCATCATATTTCATTAGAAGAAATAGATGAAGAGTGAAATGAGACTGAGACAAAAGAATGAAGAAACAATAAAAAACGAACGATGATAAGTTAAAATTAATTATCGTTCGTTTTTTGCACGGAATCATTCATTTAGTACCTGAAACAAGCGAGACTCCGGCGGAAACAGCACGAGACCGAAGTTCCACTTGGTAACGTGTTTTTCTTTACCGAGTTAGCTGTGGCCGTGCCCGCGGAAAGCGAAGTAATTCGTCGGAGCATTGCCAATATACATCTAACATTTCAAAATAACTACTTGGCTTAACGCAGTCATTGCACTGATTTTATACTTTCTTAACTGACGAGAAAATTAACAGACCAAATTGCACAATGCAATTTGGTCTGTTTTGAACTATTCTGTATTACCTGTTTGTTCTCTTCCCCAATACTCGATTCCTTCTTGATTATCTAGAGTATCTCGGTAAAATACTGGATCCTTACCTTCTTTACGCTGTCTTCGATAATCCTGGAGTACTTTATTAGCAATTTTAAATAGCTTCGATATCGCATAGAGATTGATCAATGCCATAATAGCCATTGTCAAGTCAGCTAAAGACCAAACAAAATCAAAGGATGCTACTGCTCCAAAATAAACCATCGCTAATGCTGCAATCCGATAAAGGAACAGTCCTGTTTTACTATTCTTTATATATGCAATATTATTTTCACCATAGTAATAGTTGCCTAAAATAGAGCTGTAGGCAAATAGTAAAATGGCAATTGCAATGAAGCCGCTCGCCCAGTCTCCAATATGAAAAGCAAAAGCATTTTGTGTTAATTGGATTCCATCTGCCTTACTACCCTCATAACCACCTGCAGTGATTAAAATAAATGCCGTAGCACTACAAATTAATAACGTATCAAAGAAAACACCTAAGGCTTGAATAAACCCTTGCTTGGCTGGATGTGATACTTCTGCTGTTGCTGCAGCATTTGGTGCACTACCCATACCAGCTTCATTGGAAAATAAGCCTCGCTTAATTCCCCACATAATTGCCAAGCCAAAGCCTCCACCGGCTACTTGCCGAATACCGAATGCGTTCGTAATTATAATCGATAACATATCTGGAATTGCAGTAAAGTTTACAAGTAAAATATACAACGATAAGATAATATATAAAATGGCCATAATCGGTACGATAATCTGTGTAACGTTTGCAATACTTTTTAAACCACCAAAAATAACAATTGCAGTAAAAACAAATAACAACAAAGCAATCAAGTGTTGATTAATATCAAACTGTCCTTTAAAGGCTAAACTAATTGTATTCGATTGCACAGAGTTAAATACGAGACCATATGTAAAGGTGATCGTTATTGCAAAAATAATTGCCAGCCACCGTTTTTTTAATCCCTTTTCCATATAGTAAGCTGGCCCTCCACGGTATTGATTCTTATCCGGTACTTTATACACCTGTGCAAGTGTACTTTCTACGAAGCCAGATGCTGATCCAAGTAATGCAATTAGCCACATCCAGAATACGGCACCAGGGCCACCTGCTGCTATGGCTGAAGCCACTCCAGCCATATTTCCAGTACCTACTCTAGAGGCAGCACTTATTGCAAAAGCCTGGAATGAAGAGGTACCTTTCTTACCACTCGCGCTAATTGTTCGTTTATCGAACAATACTCGAAACATCTCTGGAAGATATTTAAATTGTACAAATCCCGTCTTAAACGTAAACCACAGCCCCAGTCCAATTAAGACAATAATCAATACATACGTCCATAAGATGTTATTGGCTTCGCTAATTAGATTTTTTAAAATCTCCATCCTGTAAACTTCCTCCTTTTACACTATCCACATTTTCTTAGCTCATATCGTTATACTTATGTGTGTGTTATTCGTTATTACCCTAAATATTGTATACTAAATCTACAATAAAGGAATGAACCACACAAAAAAAGAGAAATCTCTCTTTTTTCTTGTTGAAAAGGAAATTATAAAATTTGCCCTTGTGGATAAATTGGCGCGTGTTGAGCCTCGACCAGCTCCAATGCCCAGAAACGAGGCGACTTCACGAATCGCCCTACGGTAGTAAGTCATCATCTACTCGCAAGCACCCCGTGATTCCTTTAATCTTCGTTGACTCGCTCCAGTCGCTACGCTTCTAATCGGACGCTTGCGCTTTTGTTCTTATGTATTCCCCCTACTTATTCTAAGAAATTCCCCTTTATTTTCCTCGACTATTCCACGGATAATCCGTTCCAAATTCCTGTGCAAATTCTTTCGATTGTTTACGACGCTCAATCCTTTGTTTAGCTCTGACGGCAGCTAGCTCATGAAGTTTTTTCTCATGATTTGTCTCAGGTACAACTTCAGGGACTGGACTTGGTTTGCCGTCTTCATCAACAGCAACAAAGGTCAAAAAGGCCGTAGCACAAACACGTCTTTCTCCAGTTCGTAAATCTTCAGTAACTGCTTTAACGAAAACTTCCATTGATGTTTTATGCGTCCAGGTTACAAATGCCTCAATACATATCGAATGACCTTCTTTAACAGGAGCAAGGAAATCAACAGAATCTGTAGAGGCAGTTACTACAGGCTTACGTGCATGACGTGATGCAGCTATTGCAGCCACATCATCAATATGGGCCATTAACTTGCCTCCAAACAATGTCCCATATGAATTTGTATCAGGGGGCAATACATGAGACGTTTTAACAGCTAATGATGTCGAGCATGTTTTCTTTTCCATTTTAACTTTTCTCCTTTCAAACTTGTTATAATACTGGTGATATTAATCGGGAGATAGATTCTTTAAACCGTATGCCTAATGATCGTTTACTATATAACTTCTTGGTCATTTGTGTAGATAGCACAATATCTTCCTTAAAAGCCTCAACCAACCGCTTCGTTAACTCTTTATCATAAAGAAATGCATTTACTTCAAAGTTCAAACGAAAGCTTCTGACATCGATATTAGCAGTTCCCACCGATGCAATTTTTCCATCCACTACGATTGTTTTAGCATGAAGAAATCCATTCTGATAAATATACACCTCTGCACCTGCATCTAATAAATCACCGACATAGGATAATGTTGCCCAATAAACAAACGGATGATCCGGTTTATTTGGAATCATAATCTTTACGTCTACCCCCGATAAAGCAGCAATTCTAAGAACATCCCGTAAACTTTCATCAGGAATAAAGTAAGGTGTTTGGATATAAATATAATCCTTGGCAGACATAATCATTTTAATGTATCCATTTTTTATCTGCTCCCAATCTGAATCTGGTCCACTCGAAACGATTTGCACACCCACATCACCAGCTGGAACAGCGTTGTAATAACGATCTTCATATAAGATATCATTCCTAGAAGCTTGGTTCCAATCCAAAATAAAGCGAGTTTGCATATGCAGAACCGCATCACCATAAATACGCAAATGTGTATCGCGCCAATTTCCAAATTTCTTATCCTGCCCAAGATACTCATCACCAATATTAAAACCACCAATATATCCCACCTTACCATCTATAATGCCTAATTTTCGATGGTTACGATAATTAATTTTGAAATTGATTTTCGGAATCTTTGGCGGAAAAAACGCCTCCACTTCTACGCCAGCTCTGCGTAATCGTCTAATATACTTTCTTCGTAATGAACGGGAACCCATATCATCATAAAGTACACGAACCTCTATACCTTCATTAGCCTTCTTAATAAGAATGTCAGCAATACGCTTACCTAGTTGATCATCACGAATGATGTAATAAAGCAAATGTATATGATCCGTAGCTTTTTCCAGATCAGCAATGAGGGATTCAAACTTTTCTGTTCCATCCGTAAAAATGGTCACTTTATTATCTTGTGTAAAGATGGCATCATCATTACGTAAATGTAAATAATATAAATCCTCATACTCTGCTATCTCTTTATGTTTGAATGCAAACGTACCGTTTTCAATTGCACGAAGCTGGGATTGTACAGCTGTTTTTACACCAAGTCTACTCTTTGTATCCCAAGTAAATATCCTTCGTTTACTAATCGGCTTACCAAAGATTAAGTATAAAAAGAAACCTGCAATTGGAATAAACAATAATACCATTAACCACGCCCATGTAGCACTAGCATCCTTTCGTTCCAAAAAGATAATAGAAACACCTAAGGCAATATTAAAAATTAAAATAAATCCTAATAAGTATGACAGTATTTCCATAGTCTGACAAATCCCCCCTTACATGAAAATTGTTTTAGTTCGTGCCATGTCTTATCCAGTAACAATTTTCTATTATCCTCCCCAAACTAGACTGTTCCTATTTTTAAGGGTGAGGACATCAAATTACGCTAAAGTAGAAAGAGTATATATCCATCACCTCTACAATCAATAATATAGCATACATTTTAATTTGTCGTTAGCTTAGCAGAATGCAAGCGCTACCTATTATTTATAGAATAAATGATATTAGCTTATTGTATTAAATTTTATCCTTTTTATGTACCTTGATGCTGTTATAAAGCACTTCATATGAAAGAAAACCATAACCTTTCTACGTATCAAATCGTATTTACGATTCATAAATGTGGTACTGACATCATGAATGAACATTATATATGATCTCATTATTAATAACACCAGCGTATCTTATGTTTTTGTATATCTAACAGTCTTTTCGTTAAGGGTTACTTTGAACTGTTTAACCAGGTCAAAAAAAAACCTATACCAGCTACTACTAGCATAAGCGTATTATTTCTTCGCTACTTGTCATCTAGCTTGTTTAATGCTTGCTCCAAATCCTCCCAAATATCTTGCCAAGCCTCTAAACCCACCGATAAACGGATCAGCTGCTCCGTTATTCCCATCATGTCACGCTCAGCTTCTGGCACAACCGCATGTGTCATTGTTGATGGATGTTGTATAAGCGTCTCTGCATCTCCTAAGCTAACTGCAATTTTTAAAAACTCCAAGTTATTTAAGAACTGTTGAACATCGTATTTATCCCCAACTAATTCAAATGATATAACTCCAGCACCACGCTTCATCTGCTTTTGATATATCGCAAAATTTGGATGCCCCCTATCACCTGGATAATAAATAGTTGAAATCCTTGGATGAGTACCTAATTTCTCCACAATCTTTTCTGCATTATCTGAATGTCGATCAAGCCGAATCGGCAGTGTTTTCAAACCCCTTAATAATAGCCAAGCATCAAATGGCGAAAGAACGCCTCCAATATCTTTTTGTGTCGTCATGGCAACACCGTCAAGAAATGAACTTCTTCCTACTACCAAACCACCAATTACATCTCCGTGTCCGCCAATATATTTTGTAGCACTATGAACAACAACATCACAACCAAATTCCAGTGGTCGCTGAATATAAGGGGATGAGAAGGTATTGTCTACAACGACCGGAATATGGTAGCGCTTTGCAACCGTTGCTACCATTTGTAGATCGATCAGCTTCATGGTGGGATTAATTGGTGTTTCAATATAAATACAGGTTGTTTCTGGCCTTAGACAAGCCAAAACCTCTTCCTCACAATTCATTTCTGAGAAATCATGATTAATATGATACTTATCCTTTAACATGGATAACAATCCATACGTACAGCCATAAAGCCCGGAAGAACAAAGAATATGATCATTTGCTTTTGTTAGTGAAATTAATACCGCTGAAACGGCAGCCATTCCAGAGGAAAAAGCCAACCCTCGCTCCCCTCCTTCTAATGCCGCAATCCGCTCTTCCAAAAGCTGTACAGTAGGATTACCTAAACGCGAATATACAAAACCATCCTCTTCCCTTGCAAAACGCCGCTCTCCTTGTTCTGCTGAATCAAATGTAAAAGTAGAGGTTTGAAATAAAGGAGCTGCTAAACTTCCTAACATCTCTTCTGAATGATAACCTTCATGAACAACCTTCGTCTCCAATTGCTTTTCTTTCTTCTTCACATCCATTCCTCCTCACGTAAACTCTTGTAAACTGACCACCTATATATATCCTATTCAAATAAACGCATAAATGAATACGTTTTCTTTAGAGACGTTATCTTTGCTTTTTTTCTGGAGCAATTCTAAAATAGATTTACTTTATACCGGAAGAAGGGATGAAACCTTATGAACGCTAATCAGGATCGGAACGGTATGATCTACACATCATCAGCATACATATTATGGGGATTTCTACCAATCTATTGGAAGCTTCTTGACCATGTTTCTCCAGGGGAAACATTAGCTCACCGCATTATTTGGTCTTTCGTCTTCACATTTTTACTTGTTCTCATTATGCGTAAATGGTCGGATTTTACGAAGGAATGGAAGGAATTGCTTCATAATAAAAAGAAGCTATTTGGTATTTCTTTGGCTACGCTAGTAATTAGTCTAAATTGGTTAATATTTATTTGGGCCGTTAATAGTAATCATGTTGTTCAAGCAAGTCTGGGCTATTATATTAATCCACTTATAAGCATATTACTAGGAATTATCGTATTAAAAGAAGCCTTTACTTTCCGTCAAACTATTTCATTTATTCTAGCAGGAATCGGTGTGCTTTATTTAACGATAAGCTATGGTGTGTTTCCTTGGGTGTCATTATTACTTGCCATCAGCTTTGGACTGTATGGTTTATTGAAGAAAAAGGTCGATATCGGACCAATGATAGGGTTAACCATTGAAACCATGCTTATTCTCCCCTTCGCAATTATTTACCTAGCCATTTACCCTGATAACGCCTTTCAGCTTCATGAATTCTTTTCATCTACGAACCTATTATTAATGGGTGCAGGTGTTATGACAGCAATTCCCTTGTTACTGTTTGCAAGTGGAGCGAAACGCATTTCTTTAGCAATGGTCGGATTCTTGCAATATATTGCACCAACATTAATGTTATTACTAGGCGTATTTATATATAAAGAAGCCTTTACTTCTGCTCATTTAATTGCTTTCGCGTTCATTTGGATAGCTCTAGTAAACTTTATGCTTACGAGCTACCGAAGACCACTGAGGAAAAAGCATGTATAAAAAGATATAACATGCTCTAGGTTTTCTTACGTTTTGGCGATGGTATTATGCCTGCCTTTTGTTACGATTTAAAACTAGTGGTTGACAAAAGATTATGTACACCTATATAATATTCAATAATTTAGAAAAATACATCTCTTATCAAGAGCGGTGGAGGGAATAGGCCCTGTGAAGCCCAGCAACCAAAAAGCGATGAAATATTGCTTTTTACGGTGCTACATCCTACAGATCCATTTTATGATCTGGAAGATAAGAGGAGGAACGGTTAAATCCAAGCCCTCTTCTTAGGAAGAGGGCTTTTTCATTTTCCCCCTCTTCCTCCAGACACAAGGATTGCTATTCAGTAACTGGCCACGTCAATACTAGTCGTGGCAATACAGAACTACAAACTATCCTAGGAGGAATGAATAATGGCAAAATTTCACCAGAAACAACCAGATACAGTATTACTACACGGAGGTCAGGTGCCAGACCCAACCACGGGTTCTAGAGCTGTCCCTATTTATCAAACAACATCCTATGTTTTTCGTGACACGGAGCACGCACAGAATCTATTTGGCCTTACCGAACCGGGCAACATTTATACACGGATAGGGAACCCTACCGTAGATGCTTTCGAGCAACGAATTGCCGAATTAGAAGACGGTGTAGCAGCAGTAGCAACAGCATCTGGAATGGCAGCTATTACCTTTGCTATCCTAAATGTTGCTAGTACAGGAGATGAAATTATAGCTGACAGTAATTTATACGGTGGTACTTATAATCTATTTGCAAACACACTTCCTCGCTATGGTATAACGGTTAAATTTGTTAATGGCAAGAACAAGAATGAAGTCGAAGCTGCTATCACAGATAAAACAAAAGCAATCTTCGGTGAAATTATTACGAACCCTAGTCTGCACATCTTTGATGTCGAGACCATTGCTGCTTTAGCTCATTCTTATAATATTCCTTTAATAATTGATAATACATTCGCACCTTATATTGCTAAGCCGATAGCATGGGGAGCAGATGTTGTGGTCCACTCCGCTACAAAATGGATAGGAGGACATGGTACGACCATTGGAGGTGTTGTCGTTGATGGCGGAAGGTTTAATTGGAATAACAGCAAATTCCCTGGCTTTACAGAACCAGATGAGAGCTATAATGGCCTCCGTTTCATTGATGTTGGTCCTGCGGCTTTTGCTACTAAATTAAGGGTACAATTATTGCGTGATATTGGTGCGTGTATTAGCCCGCATAATGCTTTTTTACTATTACAGGGTTTAGAAACCTTGCATCTTCGTATTCCTCAACATAATAAAAATGCACAGATAATTGCCGAATACTTAGCTAAAAATCCTGCGATCGAATGGGTGAACTACCCAGGTTTACAAAGCCATTCATCAAACAAGCGAGCTAAAAAATATTTTAGTGAAGGTGCTGGATCTATCATCACTTTTGGAATTCGAGGGGGGAGAGAAGCTGGACGACAATTAATTGAATGTATTGAATTATGGTCACATGTAGCTAATGTTGGTGATGCAAAATCACTAATTATTCATCCTGCTTCAACAACGCATCAACAACTAACCGTTGAAGAATTAAAAACTAGTGGTGTTACGGAGGAAACAATTCGTCTATCGATTGGTTTGGAGTCTGTTACCGACTTATTATACACCTTAGATGCTGCTATCGCTGAAGCTACTGGCGAAGCAAAAACGATAACAACCAATGATTCCGTCGCTATCAGTTGGCTACTTAGCTCTCCGTTTGATCGTAATAATGGAAATATACGAAAAAAAACCATTGCCGTATACGGCTGGGAAGATGCAGGAGAGAAAGAAAGGGAAAAAGTCAAACAGCTACAATCTATTGGTTTTGAGCTTTATTATATAAGTCATTCAACAACTGAAGAATCTCAGCATGTGTTCAGAGACTTATCAGCTATTCCAACTGAGCTTGATGCTGTATGGTTTCTCCAATCAAACCTCCCATCAGGTGTTATCGAACAAGTTATAAATAAACAAGGAAAAATAGTATGGTTGGAACAGCCTTATCAAAATAGTACTTTAGAATATGCCAAAGCAGCTGGGATCACTGTTATTACCGCAAAAAATCCTTATGACGAGTTTTTAGCATTGCGATCACAAGACGATGCTTCTGACCTCACTCATGTTTGAACGAGCAAACAGTATGCTGGAATCAAACTAATTTTAGAAATTTAGAACTAATTATTTATGTAACAAAACTGTTTCACTTTTAGAAAGGAGGTTTACTTTTACTACCGATTGGAAAAATTATAAATAACCTTCCCTTACTGATCGCCTGTTATTGAAGGCGATCTTATTTTATCCCGTATATAACTGGCAGTAAGATCCCTACTTCAAGCAATAAAGTAAAACCAATATGGGTAAATGTGGGGATCGACTGTCAGTAAATGTCCGATTAATTGAAAGTCCTTTAGGTCATACCCTTGTGGTACTAGCAATCAGTAAGGGATAGACAAAAGCCCCAGCGGATTGAGGTTTCACTTTATTTCCTTCATTGAACAAGTTATGAAGTACATATATATAGTAAATACTTTCGAATGTATTTTATACATGAGACAATAAAGAAAAAAGGTTATGAACATAACAGCATAGGTGTGAGTAAACATGAAGAAAAACTACTATTATTTCGGTGCTATTTTTGTGATGCTTTTAGGGATCAGTCTTATCTTTTTCCTGACACATCAGCCTGACCCAAAGTTAAATGATGTTATCATTTCGGAGAAAGACAGTAAAACAAATGGGGATCAGCAGAAAGAAGCGACTAAGACAGATCAAGATGAAAAACAAGATGATCAAACGGAAGAAAAGCCATTCTCCGAAATGGTAGTAAGTGCTGTTGAACAAACCATTCAGTTCTTTTCAAATAAAACACATGTTACAGCAATAGGTGATTCCCTTACACAAGGAGTTGGCGATTCAACCGCACAAGGTGGATATGTAGGGATTTTGGAACGGGCTATTAACAAGGATAAAAAAGTAGTAACATTCGATAATCTAGGTGTCCGCGGTAATCGCTCTGATCAGCTGCTTAAAAGACTGGATAAACCCGAAGTTGTTTCCTCGATTAAGCGATCTGATATAGTATTAATAACTATCGGAGCCAATGATATAATGCAAGTCCTTAAGCAGAACATTACCAATTTAAAAATGGAAGACTTCACGAAAGAGCGTGCACAATATCAAGAAAGATTGCATCATATCTTTTCCAAAATTGAAACAATTAACCCGAAAACAAAGATTTATTTATTAGGATTTTATAATCCATTCCAAAAATATTTTAAAGATATAAAGGAATTAGGAATCATTGTTGAAAATTGGAATAATACAGGGAAAGAAATAGCAGCTAGCAAAAAAAATGTATCGTTTATTCCGACAAAAGATTTATTTGATAACACAGATGAAAACCTATTTGCAGAAGATAATTTCCATCCGAATCACCTCGGCTATAAGCGAATGGCCCAGCGTGTATTGGATTTCCTAACAAACGAAGATGAAAGAGGATGAGTAATATGGCAGAAAGAAACGTACGTCGATCTAAGAGGAGTAAGTGGAAAAAGCGGTTTATAGGCTTGCTTTCATTAAACATTGTCATATTAATCATTATTTTAGCACTTATTTTTTGGCCAGTACCACGTGTAGATTATCCGGCTCAACATGCAGATAAAGCTGATGAAAGCTCAGAATTTGTCGTTCGTACGACGAAACAAAATTTGAATGAGTTAATTAACGCATATATCGATCAAATGCTCAACGATACAAAACATCGCTATCGAATTGAGTTAGGTGAGGATGTACATTTAATTGGTGAATTACCAGTATTTTCAACAACCGTACCATTATCTGTTCATTTAGAGCCATTTGTTCAAGATAATGGCGATATTATATTAAAGCAAAGATCGATCTCTATCGGATTACTTGAATTACCAAACCAAAAAATTATGGAGTATATTGATAAATACTTACCAATGCCCGAATGGGTAACGGTAAATCCAAAAGATGAAGCTATCTATGTTGCAGTTACAGATATGAAGCTAAAAAGTAATTTTCAAGTAGCTGTTGAGCATATTGACCTTGACGCTAATAACTTAGCATTCAAATTCCGCGTACCTTACCAAACTTTAGGTATCGAATAGTTTTAAAGCCTAAAGTTACTGTCTCATTACAGAAAAAAAGCGCAAGCGCTCGATTAGAAATTTAGCAACTGGAGCGAGTCAACGGAGATAAAGGAATCACGGTGAGCTTGCGAGCCGATGACGACTTATTGTGGGATGATTCGTGAGGTCGCCTAGTTTTTGGGCACTGGAGCTTGCCGCAGCTCAACACGCGCCTATTTATCCATAGGCTCAAATTTTATAATTTCCAAGACTACAACAAAAGCTGGACGTTGTTCGTCCAGCTTTTTTCTCATGAATAATACGGTATAAACTAAAACTTTAATCCGTGGGGATCTTGTTTATCCCTCACCGATTCCATTACCATAATAGTATACCCTAAAAGCCTTTGAACAAATCGAACATTTACCGGCAGGTATATATGAGGAATAAATGATCATTTTGTGGCTAATTTCACTTAAAAGCAGTGTAGCAAATGCTTCGCTTCGGATTGAAATACATCCTATTATCAGCTAATATATTAACTTAAATTGACCTTTTTACTTAACGGATAACAAACCGTTTTACTTTTGAAGATAATAAAATTAAAAATGATTGCTTTGTCTTTTCTTCAACAACTATAGTACTTAAAGATTCCTGATTCCCGAACGGATAATCGCCTAGCTTACCTTTATAAATCAATTCCATACCTTCGTGATTCCGAATATCAGCAGGTGTAATAAAACAAGCAGGTTTCTTCAAGCTAAAAGATGGTACACCTCTTAGAACAGTCGCTACAAATTGTGAACAAAATAGTGCACACTTTCGATTAATTTCAATTTGTAACAATATACCAAATAGCCCAATAAAATTATATCTATATTTATGCTGTTGCCTTTCAATATCCTTAATATTTTTTACTATTTTCTCACACTCATGATCAGCTACTGTAAATTGATAAACGGCACAGTCTGATTTCTTCATAAAATCACTACGAATATCCTCTTTAACAAATCCTCCAATGAATGGATTTCTCGGCCGCTTCCGTCCAAAACTATAGACTTCTGTTAATTCATGATCAAAGCCAATAGATACATGGTTTAAAGACTGCTTCGTAAAGAAATTTATCGCTTTAGCTAAATTAGTACCTGTATCTGTAAAGAGAAAATAGATGACCTTCTCTCCCAATAAACACCCCTCCCCCCAACTTCTATTATAATGAAGAAGCGAATTTAGGTAAAACCCTTTTCTATTCTACTATTACAAATAATTGTAAATTATACAAGTTAATTTTTTATTGTGACAAAAACGTAAGAAACACATATGAAGTCTCTTGCATTGATGTTATGGTTCATGTTTCTAGTTAACGAAATCTACCCCGTACATCATAGCAAGAGTTTTTATGTCTAGACCTATTCAAAATTCAATGTTTAATCATGTCTAAACATTGACGAAAGCCTAGAAATAACGTAAGCTAACCATGATTACAATTATTATATTGGAGGAAATTAACAAGCATGATTAATGTTTCTAATGTTAGTTTACGATATGGCGATAAAAAATTATTTGAAGATGTAAATTTAAAATTCACTTCAGGCAATTGTTATGGATTAATTGGAGCAAACGGCGCAGGAAAATCAACGTTTTTAAAAATTTTGTCAGGTGAGATAGAACCTCAATCTGGACATGTATCGTTATCACCTGGTGAACGACTTGCTGTATTAAAACAGGATCATTTCGCCTATGAAGATAATCAAGTACTTGAAACAGTTTTGATGGGCCATGAAAGGCTATATGCTGTCAAACAAGAAAAAGATGCTATATATATGAAAGGTGATTTCTCAGAAGAGGATGGTATGCGAGCAGCTGAGCTAGAGGGAGAGTTCGCAGAAATGAATGGTTGGGAAGCAGAATCTGATGCAGCAGTCCTTCTAAAAGGCCTTGGAATTAAAGAATCACTACATGATAAGCAAATGGCTGATTTGTCTGCAGATGAAAAAGTAAAAGTATTGCTTGCACAAGCATTATTTGGTAATCCAGACATCTTACTACTGGATGAGCCAACGAATGGATTAGATATTCATGCTATACAATGGTTGGAAGAATTTCTAATTCATTTTGAAAATACTGTAATCGTTGTATCACATGACCGTCATTTCTTGAATAAAGTGTGTACACACATTGCTGATGTCGATTATGGAAAAATCGAAATTTATATTGGTAACTATGATTTCTGGTACGAATCAAGCCAATTGGCTAACAAAATGGCTCAGGAAGCTAACAAAAAGAAGGAAGAAAAGATCAAGGAGCTACAAGCATTTATTGCACGCTTTAGTGCGAATGCATCTAAATCAAAGCAAGCAACTTCTCGAAAGAAATTACTGGATAATATAACACTAGATGACATTAAACCATCGTCCAGAAAATACCCTTATATCTCCTTTACCCCCGGTCGCGAGATAGGGAATGATTTATTACGAGTCGAAGGGTTAACCAAAACGATAAATGGAGAAAAAGTGCTTGATAACGTTAGTTTTACAATGAACAAGGATGACAAAATTGCTCTTGTAGGAAAAGATGACATTGCTAAAACAACATTATTTAAAATTTTGATGGGCGAGATGGAACCTGATGCAGGAACCTATAAATGGGGTGTGACCACTTCACAGTCCTACTTTCCGAAAGATAATGCTGCGTACTTTGAAAATAACGACCTTCCTTTGGTTGATTGGTTACGTCAATATTCGCCAGAGGATGAAACAGAAACATTTTTACGAGGGTTCCTAGGTAGAATGCTTTTCTCTGGAGACCAAGCACTAAAAAAAGCAAATGTGCTTTCCGGTGGTGAGAAAGTTCGTTGTATGTTATCCAAAATGATGTTAAGTAATGCGAATGTACTTCTATTAGATGAACCAACGAACCACTTAGACCTAGAATCTATTCAATCATTAAATAATGGATTAATTAAATTCAAAGGATCCATTCTGTTTACGTCACATGATCATCAGTTCATACAAAGTATTGCAAATCGCTTAATTGAAATCACACCAAACGGTTTGATTGATAAGGAAATGAGCTATGACGAGTATGTTCAGGACAAAGAATTGCAAGATAAGATTGCCAAAATGTATGCAAGTTAATTAGCTCTAAAAAGTGGTTACGCTGTACCTATGTGATCATAAAGAGGCTGAGACAAAAGAATGAAGAAACAATAAAAAAACGAACGCTAATTAGTTGAAATTAATTATTGTTCGTTTTTTGGTTAAAATCATTCATTTAGCACCTGAAATAAGCGAAACTCCGGCGGGAACAGCACGAGTCCGAAGATCCACTTGATAACGTGTTTTTCCTTACCAAGTTAGCTGAGGTCCGTGCCCGCGGAAAGCGCGTATAGTTTCATGGTGCGGCGATGATACTCCTATTGATAACATGATTATTCGTATTTTGAGTAAAGAAGTTGTGTCTTGTCCCAGCCTCTTCTTTGTCAATATCTTTTTGTATCGTCCTCTGTTGTTTATCCCGATATAACGGGCAGTAAAACCCCCACTGATGGAAGTTTCACTTTATTTTACAAATTTCATACTCACCTTGTTAAGCATTTCATTCGTCATTTTGTCAAGGTCATATGCTGCCTTAAAGCCCCATTCTTCCGTGGCTGCCGAAGAATCGATACTATTTGGCCAACTGTCTGCAATTCGCTGCTTAACAGGATCTACCTGATAATCCAGTTTAAAATCTGGGATATGCTTTTGTATAGACTTAGCAAAGTCCTCAGGTGCTGCTGAGATAGCAGAAATATTAAATGCATTTCGATGCTTTAATTTGTTTGGATCTGCTTCCATTAACTGGATAATGGCATTTAACGCATCTGGCATATACATCATATCCATGTACGTCCCTTCTGCAATGCAAGACGTGTAGGTTTTATGCTTAATAGCTTCATAATAGATTTCCACCGCATAGTCTGTAGTTCCGCCACCTGGAAGCGTAACATGAGAAATCAAACCAGGATAACGAACTCCTCGCGTATCTACACCAAACCGGTGATAATAATAATCTGCTAACAATTCACCAGATACTTTGTTGACACCGTACATGGTTGTTGGGCGCTGTAACGTATCCTGTGGTGTATGATCCTTAGGTGTTGTTGGTCCAAAAGCACCTATCGAACTTGGGGTAAAAAACTGTAAATTCAGTTCCCGAGCAGTTTCTAATGCATTAACAAGGCCACCCATATTAATATGCCATGCTAATTTTGGATTCTCCTCAGCTTTAGCAGATAATAGTGCTGCTAAATGCATGACAGTATCTACATTATATTTCTTAGCAACACTATATACTTGATTAGCATCCGTTACATCAACAAGTTCAAATGGCCCTTCTGCAATGATCCCTTCTGCCTTACGGATATCTGTCCCAATAACATTTTCTACACCATATGTTTCTCTTAATTTAACGACAAGCTCTGAGCCAATTTGTCCCAAAGCTCCTGTGACTAAAATTTTCTTCATTTCACGATATTCCTCTCTATTGTTACACAATTTCCCGCTGTTTTATATAATCCCTAATTCCTTACCAACTTTCTCATACACTTGAATTGCCTTATCTAGCATTTCCTTCGTATGTGCCGCACTTGGCATATTTCTTACTCTCCCTGTACCACGTGGTACCGTTGGGAAGACGATAGACTTCGCATAGACACCTTCCTCATTCAAACGCTTACTGAATGTTTGTGTCGCATTTTCATCACCAATGATACAAGGTGTAATTGGTGTTTCACTATCACCAATATCAAAGCCTAGCTGTTGTAATCCGTCTTTCAAATAATTCGCATTCTCCCATAGCTTTTCATTTAATTCCGTACTCTCCATTAATATTTCTACTGCCTTCGTACTAGCAACAGCATCAGCTGGTGACACGGCAGTAGAAAATAGAAATGGACGAGAGCGTACCTTTAACCAATCAATTAAGTTAGCTTTTCCTGCAACATAACCACCTATTACGCCAATGGCTTTTGATAATGTACCCATCTGGAAATCAACTTTATCCTGTAGTCCAAAATGCTTCACGGTACCAGCTCCCTTACCTAATACACCAGATCCGTGTGCATCATCAACGTAAGTAATAAGATCAAATTCCTCTGCAATTTCTACAATTTCAGGGAGCTTGGCAATATCTCCGTCCATTGAGAATACACCATCGGTAATAATCATAATTTTATTATACTGACCTGATTCGACCGCTTCTTTAGCTTTTTCACGTAAATCATTCATGTCCGAATGATTAAACCGTATTATTTTTGCTTTTGATAAACGACAGCCGTCAATAATAGAAGCGTGGTTTAATTCATCAGAAAGGATGGCATCATGCTTATCCATAACTGCAGAAATAGCAGCCATATTGCAATTAAAACCAGATTGAAACGATATAACTGCTTCTGTACCTTTAAATGCAGCAAGCTTTTTCTCTAGTTCCAAATGAAGATCAAGCGTACCATTTATTGTCCGAACAGCACCTGCACCAACACCGTGTGAGTCCACTGCTTGCTTTGCTACTTCCTTTAAGCGTTCATCAGTAGCAAGCCCTAGATAATTATTAGAGGACAAATTAACTAATACCTTCCCATCGATTGTTATCTCCGGACCATTTGGACCTTGGACTGGGTCAATTTCATTATATAGACCTCGTTCTTTTAAATCTGCAATATTGTCATTTAAAAAAGAATCTAATGCTTTACTAGTCATTTTTAATTTTTCCTCCTTATTATGTAAACGATTTGCAGCTAATGAATGAAACAGCAACAATGTTTATGATAAACAACTGTTTCGCTTCATAGTATTTTATACACGATTATTTCTTCTTCAGTTTAACATAAAGCCTGAAAAATGTTTAATGAGATAAGTCGTATGAAACTGTAGGATATTGGAATAGTAGCGGCTGACTTTTTCTTTTCTTTATGTTTTACAATTGCCTGTTAAAAATGCTTCAATAACTTACAAATTTGTAAGAATTCCCACAAAAAATGTCATAAAAAACTATGGTTATTAAAAAACATTTTTATTATACTGAGTATAGAAATCACATATGGAGGAATAAACATGAAGAAAGTTCTTGTTGCCATGTTTGCTATCTTAATTATTACTTTCGGAATTTTTGGATATGTGGAATTAAATGATGATTCCAATGAAATAGTGGATAAAAATCCTAATTCTATTAAAGTAAATTCATAATATACTTCTAAACCATGAACCTACTAAATTCTACAGCTGATCATTTAACACTTACTATTCTACTTACTTTTTATATCCAGCCCTTATTTCTAGCAATTTCAACCGCTTCTATGCGGTTTTTTGCTGCTAGCTTTTGGATAATCTCTGATATATAGTTTCGTGCCGTACCGTAGGACAAATATAATGTACTTGCTACTTCCTTCGCAGTTTTTCCCATGGCTATAAGTTGAAGTATTTTTTGCTCCCGCTGATTTAAAGGGTTTTCATCTTTAAGTATTCCTACCATTAACTCCTGACTATAAACCTGCTTCCCTGCTGCTACCTGGCGTATACCTGCAGAAAGTTCATCAATAGAACGATCTTTTAATAGATAGCCATCAATGCCTAATTTTAGTGCTTTTTCAAAATAACCAGGTTTTTGGAAGGTAGTTAAAATGATAACTTTCGGACCATTCTCTATACGCTTTACATAGTCAGCAACTTGCAACCCATCCATTACAGGCATTTCAATATCTACCAAACAGATATCTGGGTTTAAGGTTTGAATAAGCTTTAATGCTTGTTCGCCATTAGTTGCCTGACCAATCACTTCCATATCCTCCTCTAAATCCAATAAAGAACTGAGCGCCCCCAATAACATTTTTTGATCTTCTGCAATTACAATTCTATACATATGTTTCCACATCTTTCTTTACTTTAGGAACCTGCATTTCCAGTACACTACCATTCGTAGTATGTACAGTCAACGCTCCATTAATTAAAGATAACCTCTCTTTCATCCCCTTTAAACCATTCCCTTCTCCCCATTCCCGGGATTGCCCAATTCCATCATCTGCCACGATTAAGTATGTATTTTCAACTGTATCCTTTAAATCAATCCAACAATAAGATGCTTTACTATGTTTTATAATGTTTGTGACCGCTTCACGTAGGCATAAACTAAGCATACTCTGCTCGACTATTGGTAGACTCTCCATATGAATATTTATGTTCGTATGAACTTGTATGTTAGCAGTTTGTAAAATATCTTGTACATAAATAAGTTCTTCCATAATGGTATGAGACTTCATACTGGTTACTAATTCCCTCACTTGATCCAGCGCTATCCTAGATGTTAATTCTATTTCCTTAACCTCTTGTTTAGCCCTGTTTTTATCTTTTGTTATCAAACGTTCAACTAGCTGACTTTTCAGGGTAATTAAAGACAACGTATGGCCAAGCGTATCATGTAAATCACGGGCAATTCTTGTTCTTTCTTCCCGTTTAACTAGCTCTTTTATTTTTGCATTAGCTTCATCTAGCTCGCTTTCCAACTCCATTCGTTTATTCATTGAACGTATTCCAAATGGGGCAGCAAGAATTACCACTACAAAAGGGAGAGCGTTCAAAAAAGGAAATGAATGTGTAATAAAACCATGGTATACCAATGGTACTCCAATTGTACATGCAAGCCAGCCCCAGGCAATATGGAATTGCTTTTTCTCTAAGTACCATGAAATAAAGTTTACAGTAAAAAAACTTAAGTACATAAAATTATAATGATAAAAAATACTTTGGATACAAATAATCACCATTTGTATGCCTAGCCATATAGAAAAAGACGTATGACTAGTAATGTAGTAGAGTTGTCGATATGATACAGTAAATAATATTAATAGAAAGAAGCCTAATAATTTCTTCATCCCCACCTCATCCCACAGAAATGAAATAGGGATAAATAAATATACTAAAAATATGTATGGATATAAGCCATATTTGAATGGGAAAATGGAAAACCTGCATTGCTTTACCAAGCTAATCACACCACCTCTTGTCTACGTCTTATATAGGTTGATAATATCATAAATAAACCCGTAAAGAAGAAAAGAATTAGCATATTACCCCAATGTGGAGTATTCCCTCGTATTATTTCCCAGGGACCATTAACAAAATTATAGGAGGGTAACCACTCGGCTATTGCTTGCAGCCACTTAGGCATAGTATCTAAAGGCATCCACATACCACCTATTAATGCTAATGCAAGAAAAAGGATATTACTTACACCATTTGCAGTATCCACTTTTTTCATAGTACCAATGAGTGTCCCTAATGTTAAAAATGCAAAAGAACCTATTATAATCCACAAACCACTTATTATCCATTGCATAGCAGTTAGGGAAACACCATTTATTACAAAGCCAGCAAAAAATATTACAATAATCGATAATAGATGAATACAACTTTGTCCAATCATTTGACTCAATAAATAGGTTGCATTAGACAGAGGAGTCACTTTTATAAATTTGATCCAACCAGTCGACTTCTCTTGAACCATCCGTATACCTAGTGACATGATACTTGACCCCATCACACTAAATGTAGTCATCGACATTAAATAATGTGACGCCCAGAGTTCTCCATCACTCACTCCAACATTTATCACGTTTGTAAAAACAAAATAAAAAATGACAGGAATACATAGAGACCAAAAAACATAGTACGGATTTCGAAATGCCCTTTTCATCTCGGCCATAGATTGATAATATAAGACTCTCATTTATTTACTCCCTTCTTTGACTAAAGTGTGAAAGACATCTTCCATCTTGCCTTTATCAATTTGAATATCGTATGTGTTTGTTTGATGTTGAGTAATGTAAGAAACGATAGAGTCGGTATCCTTGGTCTCAATATATATTCGGTCGTATCGTTGTTCAATACCGATAATAGCTGGGTGCTTCAATTGAGGTATTCCCGTATCATTATTTATTTTGAATGATACATACTGTTTTGAGAGTTTTTCTTTTATCTCGTCTGAAGAACCATTAGCAATTACACGTCCTTTATTAAACAGAATAATTCGATTAGCGATATCATCAGCTTCATGTAAATAATGTGTCGTAAAAATAATCGTCTTTCCTTGGTTTGCTAGTTGAGTAACTCCTTGCCAAAAAGATGCCCTAGATATCGCATCCAAACCATTAGTTGGTTCATCCAGTATAAGCACTTCTGGATTACCCGCTACTGCTAACGCAAAATTCACCCTTCGCTTTTGACCACCTGATAAATATTCAACTTTATTTTGAAGCTCTTTGGTTGTTAATCCTGTTATTCTTATCATGTCATCCAATAAAAGTGGTTTTGTATAATAGGAACGAAATAGCTTAAGTAGTTCTCTAACAGTTAATCTATCCATTAAGCCTGTTTCCTGAAGCATAACACCAATTCTTTGCTTAACAAGTTGATTTCTTGGGTCCATTCCTAGCAAACGAACCGAACCAGCTGTTGGTGTTAGTAAACCTAAAATGATGGATAAAATGGTTGTTTTACCAGCGCCGTTTGGCCCTAACAGGGAAACTACTTCACCCTGTCTAATTGAAAATGAAACAGTATCTAATGCACTAACCGTAGTATATTTTTTACTTAATCGATTCACTTCGATTATCTTACTAGACATTCTACATCAGCTCCCTTTTCCTAAGTTTAGTAGATATAAGTGCGTAAATTTTAGTATAGTATGTCACAAAGTATAGTTGACAGTTGTCATTTTTTAACCGCAGATATCACAAATGCATTTTTCTGCTGAAATAAAAAGGGGCTGGGACAAAACCCAGTAAAATAAAAAGTGGTACTCGCCAATAATTTGGTGAGTACCACTTTTTTAGAGATTTATGTACGCAAAAGGGATAACTTCTGGTAAAGTTAAAGTAATCACACCCAAACAGAACCGGAGGTATCCCTTATGTTTAAACATTATACCATGAATCAAGTCGTTTTGCCTTTAGATTTTGAAATGAAATTACAAGAAAATGATATC
>NZ_JAWDHA010000054.1:0-28758 GCF_034190895.1 Virgibacillus sp. M23
TTTGGGAACCTGGCATGCCCTTTGAAGAAGGCTTTATATGCCTTATCTAAATTTAGTTGAGCGTTTGCCAACGCTAATGAATCGACTTCTTTTAGCCATTCGTATTCTTTTTTGTAATTGGCAGGGGTAGGATGTTTTACCTTTTTCCATGCTTCTTTATCAGCTTTTAGGCTTTCATACGTTTCTATATTTTTTTACTACTTCAATAGGCGAACCGCCAGTCGTCAACAAACACAAGCTTCTTGACCAAAACATTTCTTTCCATAACTTTTTACGAACATGAGGAAAATCCCTCTTGATAAGTCTTGGACTGGCACTTTTATAGGCATTGATGAATTTCGATCATTCACTATTGGATTGTGCTTTGAACAAAAAAGGAAAAAAAGGCCTTTGGGCTGTCGCCCAACCGAAACTCATCTCCCCCTTACCGTTGGGCTACGCATTTCACACGCTTGAGGATGGAGACTTCTTTCGGAAGTACGTTAAATTTCCCAGATTCAAGTACTATATTCATAGCGATAATTATATATAAATTGATTTTGCTTACGGTAAAAAGCTTGAGGAGTCGTTTTCATCATTAAATTACGAATACGACAAAGGAAAGGGTGCTCGAATTGCGCCATAATCCCTACTCGTCTGGAAATCTTGCTGATTTTATTTGCTCTATCTACTCTCTCTTTCTGATAAGCTTGTAATCCACTATCTGGATGATTGAATAAAGACATGCCTAGGATGTAGGCATCTTCAATTCCTTGACATGCGCCTTGTCCTAAGTTTGGTGTCATAGCATGAGCTGCGTCTCCAATAAGAGCAATATTGTCAAAAACATATTGGTCGATTGTAGGAATATCATAGATATCATGTTTTAGGACATGATTATTTTCGGTAAGCTTTACGAAGTCAGTAACATGCTGTGGGTAGTTTTCTAGGCGTTTGATCAAATCTGAAAGAAAATAATTAGATATAAGGTGATCATTTGGCCGAGTGTTAATAAGCATGTACCAGTATGCCTTTGTTTTAGATATCGGTAAATAACCAAAGCGTCCATTCGGTCCCCATAGTTCATGAAGTTCAGCGTTTAAATTCATGTGGTTGTCTATTTGGGTAACTCCTCGCCAACAAGTATAGCCTGCGTAACGAAGTGATATATTCGGCAGCAATTGCTTGCGAATAACAGAATGAATTCCATCTGCCGCGATTAACATGTCCCCTTTGACTTCTTCACCATCATTCATTAACACGGTGACTCCATGTCGATGCTGACGACATTCAACAGCTTTCTTTCCAAAGTAAACAGGGACTGATTTTAATTCCTCTAGAAGAATATGATGTAAATCTGCACGGTGAATAGCGATTGTTTGTTCAGGAAATAGACTTTCATTAAGCTTTGATAACGTTTTCCCTTTATCAGAGGAAATAACAAAACGGTTTATGAACTGACCATGTTTTTTTAATTTTTGTGTTATCCCCCATTCCTCAAAAATACGGATAACGTTAGGTGCTAAAATAATTCCTGCTCCTACAGGTTCTAGTTTTGGTGCCTTCTCAAACACTTGTACATTCATTCCAAGTCGTTGAAGTGCTATGGCTGTACTTAATCCAGCAATTCCCCCACCTAAAATAATTACTTTTTTCATATACAAATTTTCCTCCTATTTTGTCATTAAAACATAAATAAATGTAAAACTAAGAAAAAGACAAAGGGGCGTATAGGCAATCGTATCCATTTTAGAAAAAGAAGTCCTTCGTACTTTTTTAAATAAACCTACATAATTAAAGTCACCGATGCCTCTAAGAGCAAAAACGAGAAAACAGAAAAAACAAAGGATACTAACTAGCTTCGTTTGCTTTACAAATGGGATAAGTGAGCTTTGAATGCCTAAGATGAAGCATGAACTAAAAAGGCAAACAGCCACTAAGAGTGTTACCCATTTCCCGGGGGTAAACTTGTGATGATTATGAACATCTTGAGGTATGACGGCACTTATTCCTTTTGTTCCCCCAAATGCCCAATAAACGTGAATGAAGGCTAGTAGAAGCAATATGAGACAAGAAATGATCGAAAAGAATATCATTGATCCTCCTCCTTATTCATAATAAATTGTTCGAGAAGCAGTGAAACTCTTCGGTTCACACTTTGAAGAAGTGTCGTTACGGATTGTTCATGATGTACCCACATCATCACCGATGTAAAGTACGTGCCTAAGAGAATAGAAGCAATATCTTCAAGTTCGCCATGAACTTTAATATGTTCTCGTTCTATTTCTTCCTTTAATAGATTCATTAACAGGTCTTTAAGTTGTTGAACCGCATTCATTTCATCATCAATAATTCCCGAGGTTTTGAACAATTCGGCTACAGCAAATTTCATTAATTTTGGGTATTCTTCATACCTCGTCGTTAAATCAGTAAATAATGTGATGATTTTCTGTTTTACATCCATATCTAAACTCTCTTGGATATTAGTTATCCGATCCATTTGCGATTGTCCAACAAATAAAAGAACAGATTCCTTCGTAGAAAAATAATTGTAAAACGTTCCTTTTGCAATCCCACATGCTTTGGTAATTTCAGAAACACTGACTTCATCAATACCTTTTTCAGAAAACAAACGAATAGACTCGAAGAAAATCTTTTCTTTTAGCTCTTTTTTTCTAGCTTCTCGTAACACATAAATCACCTCCACAA
This sequence comes from Virgibacillus sp. M23, assembly GCF_034190895.1. Lineage (NCBI taxonomy): Bacteria > Bacillati > Bacillota > Bacilli > Caryophanales > Bacillaceae > Virgibacillus > Virgibacillus sp. M23. The sequence goes on from NZ_JAWDHA010000054.1 coordinate 2,689, forward strand.
TAATGACCATAGTCATAATTTGACTACGGTCATTATTTTATCATGCTCACCCGTTTATGTCACCAATTTATTGATTTTGATATTTAGTTGCGTCTTGCAAAGACAATATCGGCGATATAGCGCATCAGCATACTTAGCTACTCAAGCTTTAGTGCAGCGCATGTGAATAGAACGAAATAGTCATTTATATTATCAATGGATTAATGAACAAACACACGAGCCCCGTAAAACACTAGTAGCAGCAAGCCTCCCATCGTTTATAGAAAGCTGGGAGGCTTGCTGCTACTTCATTTATTTAAGATTGATTTGCTTGAAGTAAGTGAATAAAATGCGCTAAAATTCTTGCGGTTAATCCCCATATTACTTTATCATTATATTGATAAAACAGCTCATCTAGTTGACGAACTTTCCAATCATATTTCTTACCACCTTGAATTAAGTCATACGGAAAATTTGCTTCAGGAATCACTTGAAAATTCACTTTGTAAACCTCAGGTTCTGTTTCAAGAAAGTATTGAAGTGGTACCGTAAAAACTTCTTCTACCTCTGAACGATTAGCTTCTATTCCTTCTGGTTTCTTAAGCCGTCCAACAAAAGGATAAATAATTCTTCCAAAGTCTGATACCATATAATCTAATGGAATAACATCGTCAATTTCCTCCTCACGTATTCCTAATTCTTCAGCAGTTTCACGTATAGCACATTGTCTTTCATTTATATCGTCTTTTTCAACCCTTCCGCCTGGAAAGCAAATGTCACCCGGTTGCTGACGCATTTTTTTCGAACGGACTTCAAAAACAAGATGTGTTTCATTACTTATATCAACTAAAGGAAGTAATATAGCGAACTCATGAAATTTTTCACTATCTAAGATGGTAGGTTTTCGATCACTTAACCTAGAAATAACTTCTTTTGCATGCAAAATCCTCACCTCCAGTTAAAAAATCTATAGTGTACTGCTATTATACAATTCTCTTAATTTAATAAACAATTATTATACAAAAGTGCAAGCGCCCGATTAGAAACGTAAGGACTTGAGCGAATCAACAGAGATAAAGGAATCACGGTGAGTTTGTGAGCCGATGCTGACTTAGATTAATGTGATTCGTAAAGTCTCCTAATTTCTGGGTGTTGGAGCTGGACGCGGTTCAACACGCTCCTATTTATCCACAAGCTCAAATTTTATAATTTCCTATTAATTTCCTAGACTAATACAAAACGGTCCAATATTAGTACCGTTCTCCGTTTATTGAGAAGAACTTTTAGAAAAACACTGCATAATAAAATGCATCCTCCATCGATGTAAATGACACTCTTATAAAATTCTCTGTTAATAATTGAAAGCAAATAAAAGGAGCCAACGATTCCTACGAGGACAGCAACAGCTGATACCCATGGAAAGCGGCTCAATCTGCAATTAAATAGCCATTATCGTTTTAATGTGATATCTACTACTATCGGAAGGTGGTCGGATGATTCAGAATAATGTACGTTGGAATTTTTATATGTCACATCTGATGAAGTTAGAATATAATCTATACGCTTCGTTGGATGGAGAACGGGATACGTATTAGCTTCAACTACATCTTTAAATGTATCTACAACGTTTAGCCCTGTCTGTAAACGTTCTAATTCTTTACTTTTAGGTTCTGCATTCAGGTCCCCCATTAATACGGTTGGTTCATTATAATAGGAGGAAATTTCTATAATTTCTTCCACCTGTCCCATTCTTTCTACATGACTTAAACCTAAATGCGTATTAAAAACAGTAAGATGTACTCCCCTTACATTAACCTTACCTATTAGTAAACCTCTTTGCTCCCCATCACTAGATAAATGTATATTCTTCGAATCTATAATTGGATACTTACTAAGTATAGCTGTGCCATATTGTCTATTTTCTACTTGTCCGGGGGCTGGCTTTAAATTTAAATTAGCTCCAAATGTATAATGGTATCCTACTAATTTTGCTAATTCTCTTGCTTGATCTACAAATTGGCTTCGTTCCCCAAAATATCGATCAACCTCTTGAATAGCAATAATATCAGCATTTGTCTCTTTAATCACATTTGCAATGCTTGGTAAGCTTAACTCATTATCCAAACCAACGGCATGATGAATATTATAGGACATCACTTTTACCGTGATATCTTTTCCGAAGCCCTTTGCATGAATATGTTCTGATAAAGCAAAGGATAGAATCAACATGAAGCTAAAACCAATAAAAACTCTCTTCAAATAACCACTTCCTTCTATCATTTCATATCTACATTCATTTACCTTTATTGTAACCAGAATAATCTTACAATATATTAAACTAGCTTAAAGCTACAGTTAATTTTATGTTAATTTGTTTTTTATTTTACATGTCGATATTTCCCGGGAAATAGAAAAACCTGACAAGCATACCCTCTTCATTCTACAAAGTCACTCCATCTTCGAATCTTCATAATGGATCTCTGCACCACTCTTGCTGGATTCATATACAGCAGTTAATATTTTCATTATTTCAACCCCATCATGTACAGGGCTTATTGGTTCTCTTTTTTCTTTGATACAAGTAATAAAATGATCAACTTCATTTTGAAACCCTTTAGTAAAATCAAAGGATAAATCATCTATTTGTGGGGTAATAGTTAAGATTGTGTCATTTTTTTCTGTAATAAGTCGGAGTTCAGGTTCTATTTCTGCGCCACCTTTATCTCCAAAAATCTGAACAGCCATGGCGTCTTCTTTTGCATGGAGTGTGAAGCTGGTATCTAGCAGTAACGATGCACCATTATCAAAACGAATCATTGCATTAGCTAAGTCTTCCACATTATTTTTATCTGGATCGTAGTTTGCAGCCTTATAGTAATCTTTGTGTTTTATATTCGAGCGATTTCCTAATTTGTAATATGTATTTCCACTAACCGATTTTACTTTTGGTTTCCCCATAAGGTACCAGCAAAGATCAATTATGTGGACACCTAAATCAATTAATGGTCCTCCTCCTGATCTTTCGTTATCTGCAAACCATCCTCCTGGATTACCTAATGCTCGTATACATGATGCCTTTGCATAATATATTTCTCCTAAATCTCCAGATTCAATAAATTTCTTTAATACTTGTGTATTTGTACCAAATCGACGTACAAACCCTACTTGTAGTACTTGTTCTGGATTGTTGTCTACCGCCTCTGCAACTGCCATTGCCTCTTTTACTGTTTTACACAATGGTTTTTCAACTAAAACATGCTTCCCAGCGTTTAATGCTTCAATAGCTATAGACGCGTGTGTATTGTTCCAGGTACAAATACTAACAGCATCTACCTTCCTATCTGCCAACAGCTCCTTATAATCCGTATATACTGTTTTAGCTTGATACGCTGCTGCTTTTTCATGTGCACGTTGGTTATTATGGTCACATATAGCATAAATGTCTACATCACTATTATTTTTATACGATTGCAAATGCATATTAGAAATTGATCCAGCACCTATTAACCCAATTTTCAATTTATTCAATTATTAGCCCTCCCTTTCGTTTTCTAACGTTTAGGCAAAAGACAATATATTCATCTCATTTTTTGTCCTAATAAAATTGTAAATTTATCCCTTTAAAACTGGCAGTAAGACCACTACTTTGAGCAATAAAGTGAACCCTTTATTTAATTCTCCTCTTCCCATAACCTTTTTATATTATCCATACCAATTTTACATGCCTCTTTACACGCTTCCATTCCTTCAAATTCTAACGTAATATTATCATCATAACCAAACTGCTTAATCGCTTGAATTATTTCTCTAATATCGATATCTCCATGACCCACAATAGCGCCTCGCAAATAGTTTCCATTGGATGTTCGAATCCACTTCCCCGCTCCAGGGTTTTTCGATTGTGGCCGGTAATAAAAATCCTTAAAATGGATAAGTGAAGCGTAGGGGAGGTTTTTTTGAACTCCTACTATTGGACTTTCGTCGACACACATAAAATTACCAATATCTAATGTTGTTTTAAAGTTAGGTCTATCCACTGCTTGTAATACACGTTGCACACGGTCACTATGCTGTACAGCTAAACCATGATTCTCAATAGTTGTTGTAATTCCAAATGGAGCAGCATAATCCGCAATTCTCCTACTCCCTTCAACAATGTATTCTAACTTATTTTCAAAATAGGCAATCGTTTGTTCGTCTGAAGATAAATCAAAAGCTGTTACATCATGACGCATATGCTTTATATTCATATGCTTCATTAGGTCAACATGCTTTTTAACTCGATCTATTTCCGCTTCAAATGCCTCTTGTGAATTCTGAATAAAATTAGCCGGAATAGCATAGTTAGAAAGCTCTATCCCATAATATTCTGCCCTTTCACATAGCTGCTCTGCTAGTTTCCAATTATCAACCAATGTATATCCGAACGGAACTATTTCCATATGTTCTCCACCGTTTGCAGCAATCCATTGCACAGCATCCAACACACTCATTTCCCCCGTATTAATAACATCTAGTAAACTATACGTACTTAAACCTACTTTCAAAATGCTCACTCCTTTATTTCCACTTTAATCCTTTAAAGCAGTTGTAATTACGTGAAGGGTATGGTGTAATTCATGAAGCTCATCTTTTTGTGAAGCACCTGTCATCTTTATCACTTTTTCGAATGAAGCTCTATCCCAGTTATTCCACGAAGTAACGAGCATACCTGGCATATTTTTTAATTTTTCACGTTCCTGTGCTTGTTGTATTCCCTGTTCTAATAAATCTACTGCGGCATCTGTTTTATACCAGCAAGCTGGAATTACAGTGAAGCCCTTTGATATAAAATTACCAATAGAAGGGTATGCTGGAAGCTTATCATAATGCCAGTCTGTAATTACAATGTCTTTTGGAATATGGTCAATCGCGTCATGTGTTCCGAATGTATCCCCTTCCCACTCGTTATATCCAAATCTTTCACTGTCATTTAAACGATCTCCCCACATAAACATTTCTACATTATGTGTTCCAACTAAATGATGATGTAAATCATTTACTACGTTTGCAAATAACTTTGCTCTGTCTTTCCCACGGCATCTGGGACAGTTAGGGTTAACCATTTCAAAAACTTCATCCATGCCAACATGAAAGCCATCAGCATCAAACGCTTCTATAATTTCATCCATCAAATCATAGACTAATTGATGTATATCTGGATGTTCCGGACACCAGCTTCTACAAAAAATTTCAGGCCACACTGCATCGAGTGAAATTTCGGGCGTTTCGTCAAATTGTGGGTATGCCGTAAGTATCGAATTACGTTTTCCGCCCCAACCCTGATGACCTAAACATTGAAATAACGGGATTAGTCTAATATTATGCTTTCGACATACGTCTGCAATCACCTTTGCATCCTGTCTCGTTAATGTACCCTCGGTTATCTCTGGATGTTTCTTAAAAACAAACGAGGTATTACATTCTAAAAATAGATAGTTAATCCCTTGCGGAACTAAAACATGATGAATAAATTCTATCAACGGTTCCACTAAGTCATGGGAACCAAATCGTAAATGAAAACCTCTAACCTTTGTTTTCTCCATTGGCATAACCTCCTTCATCATTTATTAAATGGGCTCCCTTTAACAAAATAACCGACTCTATTTAGCACAAATTCGCTAAACATTGAATTTGCCCATGAGAACCAAGGTCTCGTATAATCTGCTGGATTATCGACATGAAAGCCTTCATGCATTAATCCCGTATTTCCATCTGTTACTTTAAAGGCATTTAATATTTCCTCCTTTTCCTGCTCTGTCACTGCAGTCATCCCTTGAATTGCTAGCGCGATATGCCAAATATAATGCTCTGGTGTATGTGGACTTCCTATTCCCTTAGCTGCCTTGCCTTGATAATAATATGGATTATCTTTACTAAGTATGAATCTACGCGTATTTAGATAAATGGGATCGTTGATATCGCAATAACCAAAGTATGGAATGGAAAGTAAGCTAGGAACATTTGCATCATCCATCAGATTATAATTACCAAGACCATCCGTTTCATAAGCATAAATGGTTCCATACGTCGGATGTTGTACTTTAGCAAATTGTTCTATCCCTCGATCTATCTCATTAGCCAATCGAACTGCTTCTTCTTTGAGAAATCGATCATCTAGCACTTCATCTGCTATTTCTGCTAACTGTTTTAAGACGACGACAGCAAACATATTTGCCGGAATTAAGTAACCGTATTGACAGGCATCGTCACTTGGACGAAAACCACTCCATGTCATGCCTGTATAAGCTACAGGTGATCCCTTCCCATTATTCGAAAGTGTATCCTGTTTGGGACAATTGTCCCTTGCAAAATAGTAGGTGGAGTCAGCTTCGTGATCCTGCTCTGTTCGCCAAGTATCAATAATCCTCCTGACTGCTGCTAAAAATTGTGCATTAAAATGAGAGAGTCTTCCGGTTGATTTCCAAAACAAATAAGCCAGCTGTAATGGATAGCAAAGGGAATCAACCTCATACTTACGCTCCCACAGTAATGGAGTCATACTCGTTTGATCATCATGGTATCTGTTCCCATTCGCCGTTTCATTAAAGGCATTGGCATATGGATCATGCGTAATAAACATGAATTGCTTTTGCAATACGCCTTGAATCATATCTGCTATTTCATGATCCGTTTCTGCAAGTAATAAATACGGTCGTACTTGTGCAGCCGAATCTCTTAGCCACATTGCTGGTATATCCCCTGTGATCACGAAAGTAGTTCCATCTACTTGAGGGCGAATGGTTGTTTGGTAGGTGTTTGAAAAGCATTGCTCAAACATTGCTTGTATCTTATGATCTTGTTTAAAATGTCGTTTTACCATATCGATCATTTGCTTCATCGATATTGGTACATTTATTTCCACTATATCACCACATCCTTTCCATGTATTAGCAGTATTCATCTCAGCCCACTGAGCAACAAGCCGTTATTGGTATCAGCCAATACGGAATACGTTGTTTATAGTTTTTGTTTAGAAAAACCGATGGTAACAATTTCATGTTTTTTCACAGGAAATGAGCAGCTTGATTCGATTTCGTTCATGAAAGGACTTACTACTTCCTCCAAGACATTACTTCGATACATATAATTGCATGAAGCTGGTGAATGAACTGTTAAACGAGCGTCCCTATTCGTTAAATTGAATCCCCGAGCTATCACATCACTTGATTCATCCGATACTTTTAAAGAAGTAAATGCAAGTAAATTTGATTGCCATTCAACAAACGATTGAGCTGGAGGTAAAACTCCTTCCTGTATAGCTGCCTGCTTTACCGTTAGAGGTACTTGGTATTGATACGAGTCTTGAAATGACACAAGCTTGCTGCGCTCCCCTTCATGCGGATAGATACAAATGGAAGCCGTTTGCTCACCTAAACATTGAGCCTCAGGGGTTGGAAAGTATCCCCAATCTCCTAGTTCCCTTACAGATCGAAGTAACGTGATGGCAATTGTATTTCTTCCATCGCGTAATATTTCATACTCATTTAAACCAAAATTAGCGATCGTAAGCCCTTCCAATTCATTACTAACGTTTACAAATGCTTGCTGATGCTGGGAATAGTCTGGATTTGCCCAATCTTTTGCAGGCTCATTTGATCGCTCTGCTACTTCAAATACAGAGTCAGCATAATGCGTATCTGTTTGTATATCTGTCGGAAATAGCATTCGTAACCGATGATCCTTTGCCTGATTAGTAAAGGAAGTAGTAATTTGTACACCACGGTTATTTTTTTCCAATGTGACATAGGTCGTAATCGTATGAGTAATGGTATCCGTAACTCGTTTGGCTTGCCTCTCTGTAAACCAAACAAGCTCTTGCTGTTCCTGATCTAAGAGCTTAGAAGCACCTTTAGGTAGATCCCATTCATGAACAATTTGATAAACCGCACGAAAGGGACTATCCTTAATAATCGTTATTTCCGCTCTTGTATCCTTTGTTGTTAGAGGTGTCTCTTCTTTTGGCTGCTTATACATATATTCGTTTCCAATGTCCCCCGTATCTTCATAGATACATAGATCCTTATAAATGCGGCCATTTTCTTTATTCGTAATAACCAGAGATCCATTTTCATTCATTTTTACATGTGTATATTTATTTTCCATTTCCCTTTCATTTATAACTAATGATTGATTGCTAGCCGTTTTTGATGCTCCTGAACGGTGTACCAATGCAAAGGTTTCATACCCTAGTGTCGGAATATTTTTCGCTTCAAATGTTAAACGCACCCGCCTCGCCATAAAGGGTTGTCTGAATTGGTTATCAGGTAGCTCATAATCAAAAGCTATCCCTAAATCTTCCCATTCACAATCCATTCTATTTCCATACGCATCTACCAATATTTTGGTACCTAATGGGAACGCTTTTAGCTGCTGTTTGTTTACTCCTGCAGAAAAATATTCTTTTCTCACATCTAAAACCACCGAAACAATTCCAGTACGAATTTGTCCGGTTGTATTGTACACAGCGAAAGGAATAGCATCTTCTCCCCATTTGGTAAAGGTTGTCGTATCAATATTTCTTGTTACGCTAGCTAAACTCTTATCGATAATAACTTCTGCTACCTGCTGACACTTCTCGAACCGAGTAACCATCTCACGATGAACTTCATCCACACTACAGCCGCATATACTATCATGTGGATGATTCTGCATTAATATTTTCCAACCGTATTCAAATAAACCATGATCATATGTTTCTCCTTGTAAATAGGCAAAGGTAGCAAGAGGTTCTGCAACCTTTTCAAGCAGCACCTGACTTTGCTGATTCATTTGTTTAATGTAAATACGGGACGATGCAGTGTTTACAAGTGTCCCCCAACCATCTGTATGCTGGCTTCTTAATTCTCCATCAATGATTTTTATATCACTTGGAATAGAAGATGCAAGCTTCTCACAATACGCATTAAAATTTGAATGCATAAAATCCACATCAGGATTTAATTTCTTAGCTGTTCGCAGGGCTTCGGGCAAATTAAGTTGGATAGGCTGATGGTCACAGCCATTCATTAATAGCAGATGTGGCGTGGATGCATACTCCTTTAATGACTGAAGCTGCTTGTCCCAATAGTCTTGAGCTAATTTTTTAGCTACTGGTACTTCATTTCCGTTACAATACCAATTGGCGAATAAGATACCAAGTACAGAAGAACCATCTGGAGAACGCCACAGCATCTCTGAATAAGGAGATTCATAGCTTGTATCTTCCTGAACCACATTATTGAATCCTGTGGGCTTAACTCCTCTCCCGAAAACGGCATGATGAATCCCTGCCTGGCTTAATAACTGTGGTGCCTGACCAATATTGCCAAAAGAATCCGGAAAGTATCCTACATTGGAAATTCCTCCCCACTCCTTCGAATCTTTCATTCCATATAATAAATTTCGGACATTGGATTCACTACTTGTTAAAAATTCATCCTGTAGAATATACCATGGACCAATATATATCCGCCCTTCTTGAATGAACTGTTTTAGTTTCTCTCTCATTTGCGGACGTACTTGCAAATAATCTTCCAATATTATTGTTTGACCATCTAAATGAAAACTTTTAAAATCAGAATCATTTTCTAAGACCTCTAAGAGCTGATCCATTAATTTGATGAGATACATATGATGCTTCTCATATGGCAAATACCATTCCCTATCCCAATGTGTATGTGAAATGATATGAACTGTCTGGTTACCTTCCAATTGCAATCCTCCTTGATAATAAATAAATGGGTCTATAGAGGTGCGACCTAAATGTTTTTAAACAAAAACTTGCTATTATGGTAGTTTCATCTTTGTAATAAGTTAATTAGTAATACACAGAGTGACTAACATTTTACTTCTATGATTTCGTAAGGTTAACTAGAAATGTTTTTATTTCATATGGCTTGATGTAAAACTTAATCTGTTCTTCATGATGTTTCTCTCCAATTACGCGCTCCATTAGATCACATTCCTGCCATGATAAAATGGAAAAGTCACTAGTAAGTGATACTTCCTCACGTTTCCCCGTAAATTCATGAATCCTTACAATTGCTTGATCGCTATTCTCTGCCTTTTTAACCGCATCTATCATCACATGATTGACAGAGCAACGAAACATGGAAAAATCTCCTTCATTGACTCTTCCATTACTATATATGAGTGGTTTATTTAATGCCCACGCCGCTTCCACGGTTTGCCCTTCGCTCCAATTACCTTGATGAGGAAATAATGCATACGTAAATTCATGATAGCCTTTATCTGCACCTGGATCCGGATGAATCGGCGATTTGAGCAGGGAAAGCCTTATGACATTATCCTTGATATCATAGCCATATTTGCAATCATTTAATAAACTAACGCCATAGCCCTCTTCCGAAAGATCCGCCCACTGATGTCCAACTGTTTCAAATCTTGCATAATCCCAACTTGTATTCCAATGGGTTGGCCGTTTGACATTTCCAAATTGAATATCATACGTTGCCTCTGTTGAACGAATATCAACAGGGAAGGCTACTTTAAGCAGACGTTGATTTTCCTGCCAATCTACAGATGTTTTAAAATCTATACGACGGTGATTGCGATAGACAATCATATCTTGCTGAATAACCGACCGACCATAATTCCAAACAAAACGAATGGTAGCATGTAAGTCGCCAGTTTCAATTACATGAATAGATTGCAATAACGATACTTCCTCCATCTTTTCTTGATAAAATATGTCAATATCCCACGCATCAAACATAAGCGGTTTATCTTCGAATACTTGTAATACATTTCCAATCGCTTCTTTTGCCAGTACTTCTCGATTATTTTTACGATCATACAGACGAGTAATTTGCCCCTTTTCATTCCAAGAAACCATATAAAATGGGGAGATAATCCCGTCCTCAGTATGGTTAAAAACCGGAGCAGCAGCTTGCTTTCGTGCTTCACTTGCAGACTGATACGCTATCCCCTTCCAGCCCATTGCTGGGACGTCTTTAACATAAACATAACAGCCTTCTTCCGTGACCTGTGTAGTTAATAATTTATTGTCACTATCCACCCATTTTCCATTCATATCTATCTGCTCAGACTTACGAATAAATACAGTATCATCTCGATTCCACGGTACAGAATTAAATATTGTCCACTTATTTTTGTCACTCTGAATAATACTTGAAACAGCATCATTCCACGTATTGTTCCCAATATCTTCTGCTTCCTGATACTCTTTCTTAGCATCTTTATATACTTCGTTAATAGAAGAGCCAGGGATGATATCATGAAATTGATTTCGCAATATCGCCTTCCAGCCTAGTAATAAGGAAGCATCCGGATAGCGTGAAAAATTATCATGATAAACAGAAGCTATTGTACTAAGCCACTCACTGTCTCTATAAAGTAATTCAAGCTTTCGATTCATTCGCTTCATGAATGCTTGACTGGTATAGGTTCCACGATGAAATTCAAGATACAATTCCCCATCCCATGTATGGACATAGTTCTCGGTTTCTTCCATTGTTTCGTGCAACTTTCGAAAATAATCCTTTGCACGAGACGTTTTCACACGGGGAAGACCAGGTAATTTATCCATCCTGCTTCGCATTTCCAGCATTTCTCTATTTACTCCACCACCACCATCGCCATATCCATAAGAAATCAGTAGATCTTGATTCAGTTGTTTATCCCTATATGCTTCCCATGATTCCTTAATCACTTGTGGTGTCATGAAGCCGTTATATGTATAGTATCTTGAATCTGGCCAAGGCTCTGTCGTGGTAATAAAATGTGTAAGTATTTCACTACCATCTATTCCTCGCCAATAAAACGTATCATGAGGCATTCGATTAAATTGACTCCAGCTTATTTTTGTTGTCATAAATGTCTTAATTCCAGATTTCTTCAATATTTGAGGCAGCGCCCAGCTATATCCAAACACATCCGGTAGCCATAAATATTCACTTTCTATATTTAACTCATCTTTAAAAAACGTTCTTCCTACTAATAGCTGCCGGACAAGTGATTCTCCTGATGGGATATTACAATCAGCTTCTAGCCACATACCTCCATCTGCTTCCCAAGCACCCTCGGCTATTTTTTGTTTGATAGATTCATAGATAGCTGGATAATCTTCTTTTAAATAGGCATATAACTGTGGTTGACTTTGTAAGAATTTATATTCTGGATAGCGCTCCATCAGACGAAGTACTGTGGAAAAAGATCGTGCTGACTTTTCCCTTGTATGCTTTAATCGCCATAACCAAGCTACATCAATATGTGTATGCCCCACAGCATGGAAAGTAACGTGATTTGATTTCTCTAGTGTTTGTAACTGTTCCGTTAAAAAGGTTTGTGCATGATATATCGATTCATAAAAGCTCGAAGCTCCAGGGTTTAACCAATTAATTTTATTGATCGATTGGTTTAGTATTTGTAACAATTGATGCTTCTCCGGCTGATTCTCATTTAATACCTGGATTGTTTCGATCATCGCCTTCGCATCAAAATAAAAACCATCGACGCTTTCATCTAGCCAAGCAACTTCTGCTCTTCGTAACTTATATTCTTGATTAGTAGGATGGCCTCCTCCTTCGAGCCCTGACCATAATCGAAAATCCAAGGCTAGCGTGTTTCCAGCATAATCACTAGAAAGAAAAACCTCTTTATGATTGGAGTCAACGCCTTGATAGGGTTGTTTATTCACAAATAATAATGATTCAAATCCTGAATTATTCCCTCCACCTGTGTTACCAAAATCAAAAAAGCCAATTATTTGTTTTTCATCCCACTCTTTTGGAATGGGAACATTTGCAGACAACCATACATATAAATCTCTACCTTCCCACCTGTCTCCGATTCTAATTGTTGTATTGTCACTAATAGAGTTAGGTGGATATGCACCAATCTCACCTTCTTCATCTATACGGAAACTCCATTCAGCTATTTTTTTCGCATCTCGATATCTGTATACGGAAAGCTCTTCCATTCTTGCTTTTAGTTTTTCTTCTGTTAAAAACACCGTTGTCATCACCTCACTAACTAATTAGTTATGTAAGAACGGCTCGTATGACATTCCAAAAAGACATACGAGCCATTGTTAAAGTACTTTACTATTCAACACGCATCTAGCTTATCCTATACATTTTTTTATTAACTATCCGACCATCTGTTATAAGCATCCTGATAAATTTCAATATATTCTTCGATTTGCATGTTTTCAATTGTCTTTACATATTCCTCCCAGTTTGATAATGATTCAACACCTGTTATGAATTTAGCTTCCATTTGCTCTACATAGGATTGCAAATCAACTTCGATCGTATTTGCCTTCTTCTGTTCTTCTGGTGATAAATAAACCAATGGATACGGAACCTCTGCATAAGGCGAAATTTTTTCATTTGTTTCTGCAGCAATAAATTTATCGAATTCAGATAAGGCTCTACCTTCTATCGGCCCACTAATTGTAGGGGGTGAAATCCCATAATCTGGGGTGATCGTGCCACGATAATCTTCTTCCGATTTAAAGCCTTCTGGTACCTCGCGATCAACCTTCTCCCCTCCTTCTTTATCCTTCCACTCCCACATGTAACCTTCAGGGCCACGATTCAAAAATTCGTAGCCTTCCTTAGAGTAAAAATAATCTATCCATCTAATAGAAGCTTCAGGACTAGGATTATTGCTAGTAATCGCAAACGTACCTCTCTGAATAGCAGGGCTTCTAGGGATAATTGCTTTATTTGAAATCGAGCTTGTTAGTGGTTGAAACATCGGATTATTCATTGCCTCTTCTTCAGATTCTCCAGTTGTAAAGAATGAAAAATAGTCAGGGAATACGCCAATTCGATTTTCTTGCCCTTTTGCCTTTTTTTGTTCATCTGATTGCGAAAAGGTCTCTGGATCTAATAATTCTTCTTCATAAAGCTTATTCATAAATGTTAAGTATTCTTTATAGTTTTCGGTAATTGGTGTATACCTTACCTTCCCGTCCACTTCCTCTATTCCCCATTCTTTCATTCCAAATGCTCCTAACAGCCATGGTCTAGAGCTATTCATTTTCACATCAAGAAGCGGAATTTCATCAGCCTTCCCATTACCGTTGGGATCCTCTGTCTTAAATCGCTTTAATAGTTGATAGAACTCGTCTGTTGTTTTAGGTAATTCTTTAACTCCTAACGCATCTAGCCATTTACCGTTATACCATAAAGGTCCTCGATACCAGCTAGAAGTAGGTCCTTCAGCAACGGTCGGTAGTGCATAAATATGACCATCTATTGTTGTTATCGATTTCTTTACATCTGGTCTTTCTTCTAAAAGCTTCTGCAGATTCGGAGCATGCTCAGCTATCAGATCTTCCAATGGTACTAATACACCCTGTTCACCATAATCTACTTCCATTGCTGGTGTGAAGTTACTTGAGCCTGCACCATAAATAATGTCTGCTATGTCGCCACTAGCAAATGCTAGATTTAGCTTTGTTTGAAAGTCATTTAACGGAGGTGTAATATACTCAAATTCCATATTTGTCATTTCAGCATATACTTGCAAGGTTGGCATATCACTCCACTCAGCGACACCAGTTCCAGGTGCCATCATGGACAGTTCAAGTTTTTCATCAACAATTGGAAAACCTTCTTCATTTACTTCGACATCAGTAGCCGAAGCAGACTCTTCATTTGTTTCTTTGGATTTACATGCAGCTAAAGTAACTACTAAAAGTCCAGTAATTAACAACAAATATACGATTTTTTTCATCCTACAATCCCCTTTCAGACATGTAATAGATTTCCTAAATGATAAGAAGTGGTCACCTCCTCGCGAATCGATATCACTTCATATTGATTAGCCCTTTAATGAGCCGATGAGAACACCTTTAACAAAATAACGCTGTAGGAAAGGGTAGACGATAATAACAGGAAGGGAAGAGACGATCATAACTCCATATTTAACGATAGCAGCAAGCTGTTGCTTACTATGCATTGCTTCTGCCATGCTTCCTGTCATGTTTGTATTTTGAGAGGCCATTTCCTGTAATACAAGTATTTCTCTTAGTACGAGTTGAAGTGGATACATTTCCTTATCCGATAAGTAGATTAATGCATTAAAGTAGCTGTTCCAATGTCCTACTCCATAAAATAATGCCATTACAGCAATAATTGGAGCGGATAGAGGTAGAATAATCTTTGTAAACAACTTAAAATTTGAGGCCCCATCTATTATTGCAGCTTCCTCTAACCCTTTAGGGATAGAAGTTTGAAAAAACACACGAGCAATTACAATATTCCAAACAGCGGCAGCATTTGGTAAAACCATTGCCCAAATCGTATCAATGAGTCCTAAGCTCTTAACAACTAAATACGTTGGGATTAATCCACCACTAAAAAACATGGTTAATACAAACATACCCATTAATAAATTTCTCCCTGCTAAATCTTTTCTTGATAGAGCATAAGCCGCTGGAATAGTAACTCCTAAATTAATGACGGTTCCTAAAACGGTGTATAGAATCGTATTTAAATATCCTCGCCAAATATCATCATTTTGAAATATTAACTTATATCCCTCTAGCGTTATTTCCTTTGGAAACAACCACATCTCACCAGTATTAACAGCTGATGGATTACTTATTGATGCACTAATAATGTAAATTAATGGATACAGCACAATCAATAATGCCGCAGTAAGAAATAATAGAACCAACGCTTTAAACGCCTTATCTTTTTTTGTATCTTGGATTGCTGAGCCCATATAGTCTGTCCCTCCCTACCAAAGACTAGTCTCACTTGTTTTTCTTGCAATTTGGTTTACCGTTACAAGTAGAATCGCATTAATGACTGCATTAAATAAACCGACTGCAGCAGCAAAACTATACTGTGCATCTAATAAACCTGCTTGATAGACAAATGTTGCAATAACATTTGAAGATTCAAGATTAAGTGGATTTTGTAGTAATAATATTTTTTCAAAGCCCATTGCCATAATATTTCCTACGTTCATTATTAATAAGATAATCATAGTGGGAACAATTGCTGGGATGTTAATATGCCAGATACGTTGAAATCTAGATGCTCCATCTACAATCGCAGCCTCATGATGCTGCGGATCTACACTTGATAATGCGGCAAGATAAATAATCGTACCCCAACCTGTACTTTGCCATACGCCTGATAATACATATACGGTTTTAAACCAAGCAGGATCACTTAAGAAAGCAATTGGTTCAAAACCAAGTAATTGTATAGCATGATTGATAATTCCTGTGGCGGGAGATAGAAAAGCAATTATCATACCAGCCATGACAACGACGGAAATAAAATGGGGCGCATATGTAACCGTTTGTACCGTTCTTTTATACAATCCATCCTTCGCTTCATTTAAAGCTAATGCTAAGATAATCGGTAGTGGAAAACCAACGATTAATTCATATATACTAATGCCTAACGTATTCTTAATTAAATCCCAGAAATAATAGGATTCAAAAAATCGAGTAAAGTGTTCAAATCCTACCCATTCGCTCCCCCATATGCCTAATGTAGGAATAAAATTCTTAAAGGCAATTTGCACACCATACATTGGGATATAATGAAAGATGAAAAAGTATAAAAACGCTGGCAGGACAAATATATATAGCTGCCAATTCTGTAGGATCTTTCTATTCTTTCGATGTTTTTTAGGTTTGTTAATCTTATTGCTTTTACTGAAAGCTTCACCCTCAACAGGGTAAGCCTGCATTTCTTCCTCTCTTAACGGAGAATTAGCTGTGCCCACGTATTTGCCCTCCTTCCAATTTAAGAAACTGCTTACATGTTATATTTTTCAGAAAATACAATCAATATGTGATTTTCATTATAGCTTGTCAGCCAGTTTGTACACATACCGTTTATCAAGGGGTTCACCAATTGTACTATGTTACATTTGTTTTAATATGTTCCGTTTTACATTTCATCGTTTTGATAAAGTGTATCGGTGGGGACAAAAATGTTTTAATCAAAAAAACAAACAACTAGAAATGATCGTTGCTATGAACTACTCAAGAAATATACTTCGCTTTTTTTCGTGGGACGCTCGTGCACTATGGGGTCTCACTAATGCCTTTCCTCCTGCAGGAGCACTAATCGAATTGCTCGACAAAATTTCAAATACTGGAGCCTATCCAAAAAACGTTATTGTAGAAGCATTCGGTGATTTTCATTTTTAACTCTTGTTTCAAATCTTGAGATGCTGAGACTTGGTGTAATAGAATGATTGTTTAGGCTTATAATTCCTCTTTATCTAACCGACAACAAATGGTGGCATGGCCAAACGGTTAAGAAATGAAATGAAGTTTTCAAAAAATTCATTATTAGCTATGGTGGTTGTATTATTATATAGTAGTATGACTTTATCTGTAGCAGAGAATGAGAACGTTTTAGATAAGCAAAAGAAAATTGGAAATGATGTAGATGTACAAGCAATGACAGACGAAGAAATTCGAGATTTACAAAATATAGAGAACAATTGTCAAAGAGATCAACGATCTTAGGAAATTAAACAAGATGGTCTTACAGAAATTCCAATGAAAAAAGAAGATAGTAAAATTAACTATACGCTTTAACAAATGAGGGTGAGTTATTCAGTAATCTTTAACCGATATTTATAATAAAAAGGGGCGAATAAATGGGTGAATTTCAAAAGCTTGAGGGTATAAAATACTTTGTGTAAATGAATGGAATGACAACAAAGAAGACCTTATCTTGATAGAATTGAGTTACCACACAAAATTCACAGAAAAGAGGTCTTCCCAATGAATCAGTTAACAACAGAAATTACGATGCACTAGTCAGAAACAAGATCTCACCGAGGTTTTTCGTACGCATAAATCACATAATGCTTCTTATTCTCGTAAGTTACACACTGAGTTTGGAGACCTAAATATCAAAATTCGATGGATCGTAATGGCGTGTTTAAGCAACAGACCGTAGCTTCGTATAAGCACTTATTGGATTTTAATTAAGCCCGAGCAACGTTAGAAGCGATGTTTGAACAATTACATGAGACGAAAGAGTAGGACTCGCCAGCGCAAAAATTTTGGTGTTTTCAACAGGGATAACCCTTTCAAAAACATCAAAATCAATCCTTCGAACAAGTGTATTTTAAATACAGAGTGACGATCTTTCCGAAAAGATTGGAAACTCATTTACAAAAAATATTGATGGTACCTTGCACATATCACTGCTTACTAACAATTTTTCATAAATTCGTATTCTTTTTTGATATAGTGCTAATTTCTATAAAGTTAAAAAAAACCACTATAGATTTGTGTGTTAAAAAATTGAAACAAACATTCATTAATGTGTATAACACACTTTTAAGGCTTAGTACTTAAAATACTCTCTCTCCAGAATAGAAAAATAGTATTGATCAACCCATTTATTTTGCCAAAAAAGCTCTTCCTTAAAAACAGCCTCTCTTCTCATACCAATATGTTCCATTAAAACTGCAGAGCGTTTATTATTTGAATTGCACATTCCAAATACTTTATGTGCGTCTAATTTTTCAAAAGCAAATCGCAATAACATTTTTGCTGCTTGGCTTCCGTAACCTTTTCCTCCATATTGGGGAAGTATTGCAAAGCCAATTTCCCAGCTCTTTCTATATTCACTATCGATCCATAATTGCGCTAAACCAATCGGTGTTTTATTCTTGTCTGTAGTGTTAGTAACTACAAAATCATAACTTATCGGATTTACCTTTTCTTCAATTTTTTGTATGTATTCCTCATGTATAACACCTTTATCTGATTCTACATACTCCTCAAAGTACCATAAATTTTCATCAGTCTCTATCCTGCATATAAAATCTAAATCATTGATTGATATCTTTGATAATAATAAATTTTCTCCGTACAGCTCCATTATAATCTCCTTAATAATTTCACCATTTTTTTTCGAATTCCTAATCACCTAAATTGTTCGTTATTTAAAATCGAACAACAATGTTGATTGCATATTTGTAAAGCCTGTATAGTACTGTTACCTAATTCATCACTATAGATAATCATATCAAGCTCAGTATGACAGCTTATTGTTTCACATTTGGAAATATTAGCGATATGATTAACCCCGAACCAAGCTCTGATTTTGCATCCAACTGAATTGCCAAATCATAAGCCATCTTGCTCACTAAGAAGAGTCCCATACCTGTCGATTGTCTTGTATAAGTACCTCTCCTTCCAGTAAAGCCCTTATCAAAAATAAATGGTAAATCCTCTTCATATACACCAGGTCCATTATCACTAATATTTAAAAAAGTTTGATCACTCACTTTGTCATAAACCGTTTCAAATTTCAAAATTGGACTATCCTCATTCTGTGGAACGTGTTTAGTACTATTAGCGATTATTTGTTCGAATATAAAAGCTAATCCTTTGCGGTCAGAAAAAATTTCCATTTCTTCACCTATGAATTGTATTTGAAAACCCGATTCATCTATTAGTGTTTGATGGTCTTCAATTGTCTTTTTACAAAATGCTAGTAAATTTATAGACTCAAAAATATAATCTTTATGAGTAGCCCCAAGTCTTGCAAAATACAAAATTCGCTCTACGTCTCCAAGCATTTGATTCCTAATATGAAGCATACGCTGCCTAACAAAGGGAGATATTTCATCACTGCGGTTATCTAATACCAATGTCATCAATGACAGGGGCTTTTTAATTTCATGAACCCATCCTTCTATATAATTTTCATAATCATTCAACTCAATGACTTGATCATTAAGTTTTGACTGATATGATCTTATGACACTTCCCATTCTACGGATATATGACCAATTTGTCTTAGGAGATAGCTGACATAATATTTCTTCGTTCGCCCCGTTCGGTTCTAATAAAAAATCTTGAAAGACAGCTTCTATAATTTTTTGCTTTCTAATGATGATGAATACGGACAACGATATCATTGTTAGAGTAAAAATAATCATTAGTCCTACTAACACCTTAAAGGTTTCTGGGTAAGCCAACCAGGCTAGAAAGATAAATAGAAGATCTGTAGTAATTAAAATAAGAAACCATAGTTTATAAGCATGAAAACAATCATAGATTTGCTTTATCCATTTCATGGTTTCACCTACCCCCTAAGTCGATAACCTTGACCCCTTATTGTCTCAATATGATTCTCCAAGTCTATTTGCCGTAGTGTTTTTCGTAAGCGAGTCAGATTTACTTGAAGAGCATTTTCATCTATATATTGCTCCGTTCCCCATAAAAGTTCACTTAATGTTGACTTGGATACAATCTCAGGTCTATGCTCCACTAGAGCCAATAAAATTCTTCCTTCATTAGCTGATAATAACAACGACCGAGATCCCTTATACAAAGTAAAGGTATTCGGGTCTAGCGAAAAACTGCCACCATCTACTAACTTTGGTTGCTCTTTAAATCTTCTGAGCAAGTTCTGAATACGCGCTAACAATCTATTTCGATTACATGGTTTTATGAGGTAATCATCTGCGCCTAAATGAAAACCATGTAATTCATCTTGTAACTTATCTCTAGATGTAAGAATCAATATGGGACCAATCCCTTTTGATTTTAGACTTTTGCATATTTCAAATCCTGATTGTTCCGGTAAATTGATATCTAATAAGACTAAGTCTGGTACCAAAGTAGCTATTTGAAGTGCTATATCTTGAAAATCTTCCATTGCTACCGCTTCATACCCTTCTTTTTGCAATATATCCATTAACTCTTCTCTCATTAATAAATCATCTTCAACAATTGTAATCCTCGCCACTTTAGCACCTCCTTTGACTTCTCCTTAATCGATATTTGGCTTCCAACGCAATTTATCAATTTCATGATCTGCTGAACGTGCTACTGCTACGCCATAAATCACAAAAATGCCGAGTACAAGACAGGCAAAGGTAAGGGCAATAGGATACAGTAACACTTGATCATCGAAGTAAATAATAACAAATGAAATCATAGCCCTTATGCCAACCGCTCCACTGACGCATGCGAGAGACATAGGTAACAGAAAAGTCAGCAACACCTGTCTATGCACCGATTGTTTCATTTGCTTACGTTTTGCCCCCAACACGGAAAGCGTTACATAGCGTTGTCCAGTCTGCTTCATCTGCGTCAAAAATTGTAAAGCTATTACCGTACAGGCAATAATTAAGAATAAGAATCCCAAATATAGTGTCGTATAACTTCCGGCAACAACGTAGAAAAGTTTCCGTCCAAAGTTTTGTAAATAACTTTCAAACTCGAAGCCTGAGGATTGTAATAAATCTCTAGCCTCCATCATTGCCTTCATTAAACCTTGCTGTTCTTGCAGCTTTTGTGGAATGCAAAAATTCCAATAAGACACATAGGTTTCCGTATCTAGTAATTGTTCAAACATTTGATCGGGGACGATAAATGCTGAGGTAATTTCTACGGAACGATCTGCTACTAATCCTCTCATTGGAATTGATGGGTGTATAAATACTTCCTGATCATTAATGCTCATTAAACTTTGCCTTTCTTCTAGAGCATCCTCAAGAATACGATCTAGTACAGGCATGCTTTCTACATCATCCATAGGCATAAAATCTGGATTAAAGTATAAAGCAATTTCATCTGAATCTAGGTTCAGTGGTGTCTCTCCTATCGCCTCTAAAAGCCCATTATAAGATGTTTCAGGAATGAGGTAGGGTTTTGTTGCATCGATTTCTAGTACCCCAAAAAGATTAAGTGCTTCAGGATTCTCTGAACTGATATCATAATATTGCATTTCTCCAGATAAAATTTGCTCTCTATAGTTGCTTGGCAAAGCCATAATTAGTTGCTCTCTTAATTTTGACCAGTCTACCAACGATAAAGGCAAGTCGTCTTCCCCATGTTCATCTTGATATTTCATTTGTCCAATTTCAAGAAAATTTAAGTCCTCTACATATGATACCATTTTTTCTGACGTAAGAAATTGCTCAGCCTTTTGATTATCGCTATTAACAGTAAAATCATAGATCGCGGGACCTCTAGTATAAACATTTTCTAACCCCATGATAGTCGAAGCACCATCTGTTAGCAAAATGATAGCGAGCATAATGAGAATCGATGTTACCGCAACAGAAGTAGATCGATTTGCTATGTTTTCTTGAAACTGCCTTAATGTAAATGTGTGCAGACCTTTCGTCGATTTACGCTCGGACATGCTTGCCAATAAGCCTAGTAATTTTGCAAATCCTCTCATAAAAAGGATTGTTCCTAAACTTCCGAGAGCCAATGCCGCGAACAAAATCAGTCCTGCAAAATCCATAAAACGGTATAAAACAATCCAATATGCAGCGCCTAATAAGATAGAACCTACTAATATATTGATAACGTTGCCTTTCAAATGCCCCATATCTTGTTTCTTATCCATTTGCTCATAAAGTAATTGATGTACCTCTTGATTAAATAATCTTCCCCCAAGAATGGCTAACGCTATAAACTGGATGAATAGAAAACCAACTATGGTAAAGAAAATCGCACCTACCGACAAGCTGATTTGATGACCGATAATTCCCTGCCCGACTAATTTAGATACCGTCAAGCTGATTATTTCTGCTAAAAATCCGCCTATCAAAATGCCTCCAATAAGTGCCAAAATAGAAGTAATAAACCCCTCGGCTAAAAGTTGAAGAATAAGGCGTTCCTTGCGCATTCCTAACATGAGGTAGAGCCCAAACTCTTTACTCCTTCGATTTAATTGGTACCGATTAGCAAATAAAGTTAAGAAAAATAATAAAAATAATGAAAATAGATACACAATTGGCATTTGAGCTAAAAGTTTATCAATCGCATCACTTTCAAACTCCTTTAAGAATAAAATAACATCTTGTCTCCCAAGTGAAAGAATGATATAAAACGAGGCTACTGCTGTTACAAGTGTTGCAAAGTAGATTAAATTCTCCTTACGATTTCGTTTAGCATTACGATAAATCAACCTAGAGAACATTTGCACTTCCTCCTCCAAACTGAGCTAGTAAATGCAAAATTCTCTCATAAAATTTCTCTTGTGACTCATCATGTTTGCGGCGCAGTTCATGAAATATCACACCATCTTGAATAAAAAGGATTCTAGAACAAAAACTTGCAGCATTAGGATCGTGGCTGACCATTAAAATTGTTCTTCCTCTACTTCTATTAATACCTTCCAACTTATTCATTAATGTTCTTGCAGAGCGTGTGTCTAATGCTCCAGTCGGTTCGTCTGCAAGAACAATGTCTGGATTAGAAATCAAACTACGTGCAGCAGCTACCCTTTGCTTTTGTCCTCCAGACATCTGAGATGGAAATTTATTAAGAATATCTGTAATTTCTAAAAAAAACGCTAGATCATCTAATTTAGTGTGTGCTTTTGCAAAATCTATCCCATGAATAGATAATGGTAATAGTATATTTTCTTGTCCAGTTAGATTATCCAGTAATTCAAAGTGTTGAAACAAATATCCAATTCGACTACCGCGATACTCGGCTAAATCCTTACTGTCAAAAGCACTGATGTTTTCACCATTTAAAAGTACACGCCCCGATGTTGGTTTTATTATTGTTGCAATACAGTTTAATAAAGTAGTTTTACCAGATCCACTTGGTCCCATTATTCCTAAGAATTCTCCAGGAAGAACATCAAAACTAACACCATTTAAAGCTTTTGTTATATTGTTTTTCTTTCCGTAGTTTTTTTGTAAGTCTTGAACTTCTAGTAATTTTCCTTGTCTGACCACTGTATCAAACACCTTCCTTATTATGCTATTTCGAAATTATAATCGAATTGAGTTATACACATTATAACCAGCATAAAAGACTAGAAACACTTACAAATATTGAAAGGAAAAATAAGAGAAGTTGCTTCGGTATTTTTTATCAATATAAATTGCACCTCAATAGCTCAATTATTGAAAGGCATTGCGTAGGGTACTTTATACAAAAGAACAAAGCATTCAACTCATTTCTAAATTAAATCCAATGATTACTCAAAATGAACGAGCAAACGGAAAAAGCTATTCCTGACCAGCCAATGGGAGAACAAATGCAGATTGATTTTGGTCATACAAAACAAAGAACACCTGACAATCAAGAGGTGAAGCTGAGCTTTATCGCATTTGTTTTGTCTAACTCGAGATACAAATATAAAAAATGGTTAGACAGACCTTTCACTACCCAGGATGTGATGGAAGCACATGAAGATGCATTTCGGTGGTATGGCGGAATCCCAAGAGAAATCGTTTATGATCAGGATAATTTAATCGTGGTCAGTGAAAATGGCGGGGATCTTATCTTAACGAAAGAGTTTGAACATTATAAGGAAACCAGGCGTTTAAACCTTCGTTTTTGAGATGGAGTTATATACAACATTCCAATTCGAAAAAATAATTTTTATCCTTTTGCCTAAAATTTATGTACTTATTCAAGGCATTTAGCGTAAAATTAATTTACGCAATAATTGTTCTTATTTTGATGCAGTATTACGGGTGGCGTCAAGAAAATGCGGATTTACAACGCTAAGCACATTTCCCTGACGCCATCCGAGAATAGACTCTTAAAATCGAGAATTAATTTTCCTGTAACTCTTTCACTTTTCTATAAAATGTTGTCTTTTTATCCTCTGTCGTAGTCAATGATTCTCATTATGAGAATCAAAAAGTATTAGATATGCAAAAAACTCAGGTGTTTCTTGATTAACATGAGATGTGTCGATTCCACGTTCGATAAGCATATCCACTTTTAGTTCTTCGCAATTGGAGGTTATTGCATTTAACTGGGATTCAATAATGACAAGTATTCTTTCATTATCAGATGCAATCCTCATATGATTGTAGTAATGATCACTTTTTTCATTTCTTACTACTTCATACGAAATGAAATTTAAGTTATCCAAGTTAGATTTTATAGGGTCGTTTTTGTGTGCATTAATATAGTTAAGGATTGTCATTTTTAAGAAAATAACTTCGGATTCTGATAATTCTGTTTCGGCAATATCTAATTTTTTTTGAAATGCGGAGATAACGTCATTAACTGATTGTAACGGTCGAATCCTATGGGAATATTGCTGCTTCAAATATGCTTTGTACTCATCATGATCCACGTAATCACCTCAATAAAAAAAGAAATAAGAGATGCTCTAGTGAACATCTCGATATTATTACTCTATAGCATATAATCGCATAGAGTACTTTAACTATACCAACAGTTACTTCTAATCTGTACCTTAGTTTCTTTAATCAATAAGTATAAAGTTTTATTGAATTGGCCATTGTCCAATAATATTCGTGGCACTCAACCAACCGGAGCTTGTTACATATACCATTAGACCAGAATCTGAGACTCTTACTTTTGTTTGGTTTGTTGGTACATTTGCAGTGCCGATATAAGTAGTGTGATAAGTAGATGCTATGCCAAAATTATAAGTTTTTGCTGGAAATGATTTATATACCGTACGATTAAGTACTGAGCTGTGCATGATATCCATTTTACTGAACTTTACAGCATTAGCAGCCTTATTCCCAGCATAAGTTAAGTATACATAAACTTGAGTAGAATTATCAGATGCTCTTATAAAAACTGGTGTAATCGTGCCTAGAGTTGCTTGAGTAGAAATTGAATCTTGAGATTCGTTGATATTGATTTGAGCTGGAGTACCGTCAGGATTTGGAGTGTTAAGTGTATTTTGAATAATTTCAAGATGTGCTGGAGTGATATTGTTTGACGTATTTTGTTGTACTGATTCTGCAAAAGTCGTGGATGAAGCTGAAAAAACAAGAAAAAACCCTTATAAAACAACGAATAATTTTCTCATAAAAAAATCCTCTTTTTAAATTTTTTGAGCGCTCTTATATTACATAATTCTACATATAAATCTAAAACCCTTTTAAAAAAGTAATAATTTTTAAAAAAGATAAATTGTTGAAGTATTTCGAATAAGAAAAGCCGGGCAAAAACCAGCCCGGTCCTTTCCTGTTTGCCGTAGCTAGAGCACATCCGATAGTTTGTATTCGTGTCCTTGTACTCCTTTATAATACTCCGGATACATTTCTCCTCCACATTGTTCACAGCTGAATCTTGGTGGCGTAGTTGGGTCTCCGCCATCCATC
>NZ_JAWDHA010000055.1:0-28349 GCF_034190895.1 Virgibacillus sp. M23
ACAAACCCCACGGAAAGGGAAGTGGGCAGCCGGAGTGGTGGTCAAGCAGTAGCTATTATTCCATAATAGCTACTAGAGGAAGCGTAAATCTGAGCATTTAGTGATAAGGACTGAGCGAATTTTGCTCAGTTTTTCTAGTATACATGGGGATTAATAAGAAGCAATTGATGAATAGTGTGTGACAAACGTTTATATGTTAGTGCCCTTTAGATAAAGTAATAGGATTGGCATAAAATAACTATTGCATGAGTATACACAATATGTTATAAATATACATATTAATTAATAAATATGCATACAGGTGGGAAGCAAAATGAATGATCCATTATTTGAAAATATAACTAAAATTCATGGAGATTTATGTGAGATCAGCCGTTATCTATATGAACATCCTGAATTAGGGGACCGAGAGTATAAATCTATGAAACAATTAACAGATTTATTAGTCAGCCATGATTTTACTATTGAGACGGGTACAGCTGGTAGACCAACCGCTTTTAAAGCTGTATTTAATGGTGAGAAGCCTGGACCTGTTATTGCCTACTTAGCAGAGTATGACGCCTTACCAGAGGTAGGACACGGATGTGGTCATAATTTAATTGGAACAATGAGTGTAGGTGCAGGAATTATTCTTAGCAAGCAGGTAGCTGAAATTGGTGGGAGCGTTGTCGTTCTTGGTACACCAGCTGAAGAAACAAACGGAGCAAAGGTTCCTATGAGTGAGCAAGGTATTTTTAATGAGATCGATGTAGCAATGATGGTCCATCCAGGTGATCAATCGTATGAAAGTGGTGATTCACTGGCAATGGATGCTATTCAGTTTGCTTACTTTGGGAAATCCTCCCATGCTGCTGCTTCTCCTGAAAAAGGAATAAATGCTTTAGACAGTGTGATTCAACTATTCAATGGGATTAATGCATTACGTGAACATTTACCTGACGATGTACGAATTCATGGGATTATTGCTGAGGGAGGTAGTGCAGCAAATGTGGTACCAGATAAGGCTGTCGCTCAGTTCTATATTCGAGCAAAAGAGCGAGCTGTATTAAATGATGTCGTAACAAAAGTTATGAACATTGCTAATGCGGCTGCCATGATGACAGGTGCCAGATTAGAATCATCTAATTATGAACTCAGCTACGACAATATGATAACAAACAAGCAATTGTCTAACGTTTTCTCAAAGCATTTACAAGATATATCCGGTGTACCTGTACTTCCAGCGAAGCAGAGTTATGGATCCATTGACATGGGAAATGTTAGTCATGTCGTTCCAGCAATTCATCCTTATATCGGGTTGGATGAGCCTGGCTTAGTTGCACATACGAAGGAATTTGCTGATAAGACAATTACAGCAAAAGGGCAGCAAGTTATTGCGGATGGTGCATTAGCATTGGCTAGGACTGGCTATGAGGTCATTACAGACTCTGTCTTGTTAAAAGCAATACAAACAGAATTTCATAAATAATAACAACAGATAAAGAAAATGGGGCGAAAAACATGAAAAAAACAATAGGTATCATTTTTCTTTCTACAATAATCGTAGGTTTGTTATCAGCTTGTGGTAGTAGTGAAGATTCCACATCAAATAATTCAAAGTCTGCTGATGAGGAGGTATTGAAAATGGCAACCTCAGCTGATTTTCCTCCTTTTGAATCACGAGATCCACAAGGTAATTTTGAAGGATTCGATATTGACTTAGCGCATCTGATTGCTGATGAATTAGGGTATGAATTACAAATCGAAGATATGAAATTTGATGGATTAATTGGTGCATTACAGGCTAATAGAGTAGATATGGTTATGTCAGGGATGAGTGCTACAGAAGAACGTAAAAAAAATGTTGATTTCTCTACAGAATATCATCACTCTGGGGAAAGCTTCTTGACAGGTGCTGAATCCAATATTAAAAGCCTTGATGATTTAAAAGGAAAAACAATTGGTGTGCAGTTAGGTACGATTCAAGAAGAGGGAGCAGAAATCTTAGCAGATAAATACGATTTTGAAGTTAAAAAAGTGGATAATGCTGGTTTACTTGTACAGGAATTGAATTCGAATCGAATTGATGTTGGGTATATGGATAAAACGGTTGCCAAGGGTTATATCAACGAGCAAGGATTAAAAGGGTTTGATGATCCAACGACAAGCTCGCCTGGAATGGGCATTGCTTTCCCGAAAGGAAATGGACTTGTGGATGATGTGAATGATGTATTAAAAAAATTAGAGGAAGATGGAAAAATAAAAGAATTGGAAGAAAAATGGCTGTCAGATATGGAGTAGGCTAACGTCTATTCAATTAACCATAAGTTACAGCAAACGTTTCTATTTTGTACAAGATGCATGTAGGTAGCACGTTAGTAGTATTTGTAATTGGATAAACATCGTGGTTATCTCGATAATCGATTATTAGGATTTGCTGCCAACTACACTCTGTAATAACAACGAGAGAAAAGCGAGGTGATAAGGCATGAATTTGGATTTCAGCCAAATCGTGCCTTATATTCCTTTTATACTAGAAGGAATATGGGCTACATTAAAATTTGTTAGTGTTTCCATTGTGATAGGTTTTATCTTAGGTACAGTATTGTCATTATGTAAAATTACAAACATCCCTGTACTAAAATGGGTAGCGGATGCTTATACATCGATATTCCGCGGAACTCCCCTCATATTACAGCTTATGATTATCTATTATGCTGTACCACAATTAACTGGTTATAATATATCTGCATTTCTATCTGCTGTGTTAGCTTTTGGGCTGAATTCTGCTGCTTATATCTCAGAAATTATTCGTGGTGGTATCCTTGCAATTGATAAAGGACAGACGGAAGCTGCTGAGGCTTTAGGCGTTCCGTATAAGCCAATGATGTTAAATATTATCTTACCACAAGCTTTTAAAAATATACTGCCTGCAATGATGAATGAGTTTATCACGTTAACAAAGGAATCAGCACTTGTTTCTACAATTGGTTACTTAGATATTATGCGAAGAGCACAAATTGCTGGCGCAGATTTATACCGGAATTTTGAAGCATTATTATTTGCTGGACTAATTTATTGGGTAATGGTTTATATACTTACTTTACTAGGTAGATTGATAGAACGGAGGCTTCGTCAAAGTGATTAAAGCAAAGAATCTTACAAAAGTATTTGATAAAAATATAGTCTTAGATCAAATTTCTACAACCATTCATCAAGGAGAAGTTGTAACGATTATTGGTCCATCTGGTTCGGGAAAATCAACATTTTTGCGCTGTCTAAATTTATTGGAAGACCCAACGGAGGGGCAAATATATATAAAAGAAAAAGAGATTACGAAGCTTAAAACAAATAAATTAGAAATTCGTAAAAACATCGGGATGGTTTTTCAACATTTTCATTTATTTCCACATATGACGGTGTTAGATAACGTTAGTTATGCACCGCAAAAGGTGAAGGGTGTAGAAAAACGAGAGGCAGAAGCAGTTGCAAGAAAGTTATTAGCTAAGGTAGGGTTAACAGATAAAGAGAATACCTATCCGAATCGATTATCTGGTGGGCAGAAGCAGCGAGTGGCAATTGCTAGAGCTTTAGCAATGGAGCCAGAAATTATGTTGTTTGATGAACCTACCTCCGCATTAGATCCTGAAATGGTTAAAGAAGTACTAGATGTAATGAAGGATTTAGCAAAGACAGGGATGACGATGGTAATTGTGACACATGAAATGAATTTTGCGAAGGAAGTGGGCGATCGTGTGCTATTTTTAGATAACGGTAAGCTGGTAGAGGAGGCGGTACCGTCCGTTTTCTTTGACAAGCCTACTACAGATCGTGCGAAGGTTTTCCTAGAAAAAGTACTTTAAAAGAAGATATGGACATAAGTGTATGTTAGATAATAAAAGTCGAACAATCATTCGATACGTTTTGGTACCAACCCCGGGGAAGTTAGAGTGAAAAATCTAACTTCTGGGTGTAACCACCAATTCGTTCTTATTCGCCTAGTGAGGTTTCATGTACAATATGCACAGTCTCTGCGGATCTATAAAATATGCTGGGCTAGCTCTGATATTATCAATCCGAAAATGTCATTTAGTCGGATGACGAGGTCGAATTTCCTAATAGAGGGAATCTGGAGCTTGTATCTATTTAAAGTTGTACATAAAAAAAGATGGTTATCCTTGTAAAGCTACCTCAATATCTGTTTTGATCTGTTCTGGTTTTGTTTGTGGAGCATATCGATTAATTACTTCCCCTTGTTTGTTTACTAAGAACTTGGTGAAATTCCATTTGATCTGTTTCGTAAGAAAACCTTTAGCCTCTTCTGTTAAATAGTTAAAAAGGGGATGGGCATTTTCACCTTTAACATCAACCTTACTAAACATTGGAAAGGTAACTCCATAATTAATCTGGCAGAATTCCGAGATTTCTCCTTCTGTTCCTGGATCCTGATTATTAAACTGATTGCAAGGAAATCCAAGTACTTGAAATCCTTGATCCTTGTAAGCATTGTATACGTTTTGTAATCCTTCGAGCTGTGGAGTAAATCCACATTTGCTTGCTGTATTTACAATTAACAATACCTCACCTCGGTAATCGCTTAATGACTTTTCTTTACCACCTATCATTTTAGCTTGAAATTCATAGACACTCATAAAAAAGCCTCCTTTTAAAAAAAGGATAGCAAGTTGATGTGGGCATGTCAAAGCGGGGATTACATAGTTTTCCCCACAAAGAATAGCTTCCTAACACCAAATGTTTCTCTTTAATAGGGGGTGAATCGCTTTTGAAGATAGGAAGATTTTCTTTATTATGGAGAATATCATTATTAAAAAACTTAACAATAAGCACGCCCGATTAGAAAGATAGCGACTGGAGTGAGTCAACGGAGATAAAGGAATCACGGTGAGCTTGTAAACCGATAATGACTTAGATTAGGGCAATTCGTGAAGTCACCTCGTTTCTGGGCGCTGAGTTGGACGTGGCTCAATATGTTCATATTTATCACATAGTCAAATTTTATAATTTCCTAGACTACAAAAAAGCCCCCAATTGTTCATATGACAACAATCAGGGGCTGAATGAAAATGTTAAATTTCTTGCTTTAATGTTTCACCTAGTTTTTGCAAGCGTTCTTCTACCTCTTCTTGTGATAGCTCATGTTCTTTTACATACAAGTTCCGAGGGCTAACACGGCACTCATGCGTACAGCCTCGTAAATATTTGTGCTCATTTTCTTCTGAGCAGAGAATTTGTTTATTACATTCTGGGTTTGCACAGTTTATATATCTTTCGCACGGTTCGCCATCGAAATAATCCACGCCGACTACTACATGTTCTTTTTGGTTTACTGGTACGGAAATACGTTCATCGAATACATAGCATTTACCATCCCATAATTCACCTTGCACCTCAGGATCCTTACCATACGTAACGATTCCACCGTGTAATTGATTAACATCTTCAAATCCTTCTTCTAACAGCCAACCAGAAAACTTCTCACAGCGGATACCACCGGTACAATAGGTTAGGACCTTTTTATCCTTAAACTGATCCTTGTGTTCACGAATCCACTCTGGTAATTCACGGAAGGTTTTTATATCTGGGCGAACTGCTCCGCGGAAATGTCCTAAATCGTATTCATAATCATTCCGTGCATCAATAACGATTGTGTTTTCATCCTGCATTGCTTCGTAAAATTCTTTCGGAGATAAATGATTACCTGTAGTTTCTAAAGGGTTTATATCATTTTCTAATCGAAATGTCACTAGCTCTTTACGAGGACGAACATGCATTTTTTTGAAGGTGTGATCTGCAGCCTCGTCAATTTTGAATACCATGTCTGCAAAACGAGGGTCCTGATGCATTGCTTCCATGTATGCTTCTGTTTGTTCGATTGTACCTGAAACAGTACCATTGATCCCTTCTTGGGCTACTAAAATTCTACCTTTTAATCCCAATTCCTTACAGAATTTCAGATGTTCCGCAGCATAACCTTCAGGGTCATCAATTTGAACATACTGATAGTACAATAATACTTGATAATTATTGTTTTTCTCCATGTTGTTTACCACCTATCATTTATATTTGCAAGATACAAATGTTTGGTAGTCGATATTCAATTTTTTCTATCTTGCAACAGATATTATACCAATGTTTCATAAGAAATTCAAAATGGGTTTTATTTAGATGCATTTCAGTTTCTTTTTGCTGTTTGAAAAGGGAAGCTCACTAGCACACTTTTGATTAATTTAGATAAATTCTTTAAAAATAGGGTCTGTTTGTAGAATATCAAGAATCTGATTTGTTACAAAAGATGTATTATTCTCCTCATTCCATAAGACGGAGGTAGAGCTGAATAATTCAATATTATTGAGTTTTAATATTTTGATTTTATTATTCTCTAGTAAACTCGTCATATCAGATGGCATTAGGGAAACACCTAAATTATTGGATACAAGATGATAAATAGATAATAATGCTGAACCAGTACATAACTTTTTCGGAGAAAACCCAGCAGTAAGACACGCTTTATCTAGTAGAAATTGTAAAGGATTCGTATGATCATCACTGTAATGAATAAATGTTTCGTTTTTTGCGTCTTGGAGGTCTACAGAATCTCTTTGGGCTAATGGGTGATTTTTTGCTACAACTAGTCGTAATGGATATTTTTTAAATTCGAACAGCCTTAAATCGTTGTTTAGGAACTCTTCTTTATAAATAGGAGTTCGAATGAAGGCAAGATGATAGTGCTTTTGTTTCATAAATTCAATAGCCTTCGCTGACGTAGTTTCATGTGTATAAACGTCGATATCTGGAAAATCGGTTAGCATTTTTATTAATAGTTTAGGGATGAAAATACTTGCTGCTGATGGCACAGCAGCAATTTTTATTTTAGCCTTAGGAATCATTTTTTGTGTAGTCATGAAATCTAATGTCATTTCAATATCGTTGAATGATGTAGATAGCTTGTTGAAGATAAAGGCCCCTTCTTCTGTTAGAGCTACTTTTCTAGTGGTACGATTTAATAGCTTAAACCCTAGTTTACGCTCGAGATCAGAAATTTGTTGGCTTAAGCCAGGTTGGGATATGTGTAAAGCCTTGGATGCCTCGCTAAAACTAAGATGCTTTGCAACTTCTATAAAGTATCGTAATGTTTGTAGACTCATGTAAGGGCTCCTCTTATATGCTTATATAAGTACTGTATTAATAACTATTGATTATAATATTATAAAAATTATATATTTTTATAATTCTATCGTCAATATTATAATGATTGAAACTAGAGCTCTTAAAACAGGCTTTCTAATCAGGTCAAACATAATCGTATTAAGGAGTGCCAACTATGCATAATAATAAGTGGTCTATTTTTGAATCCTATGTCAATCAGCTCATGTTGGATGGGCATGTGCCGGGTGCAGCTGTCGCTGTCTCGAAAAATGGGGAAACTATATATATGAATGGTTTCGGTTATCGAGATGAGAAAAATAAAAAACCTGTTACTGTAGATACGATTTTTGGTATCGCCTCCATAACGAAATCCTTTACAGCACTAGCAATTATGAAATTGGAGTCGGAAGGAAAGCTATCAGTTGATGACCCCGTGATTAAGTATTTACCAGATTTCCAATTGAAAACGGAAGATATGTCTCAAATAAAGATACACCATTTGCTATCCCATACAGTAGGACTTCCGCCAATTGAGCGTTATCAAGAATTAAACCGCTTTCATGAGCATATCTCCTATTTAGCAACTATTCATGAACGTCCTTTAGGTAAACCGGGAGAATATTTGAGTTACTGTAACGATCTATATTTATTGTTAGGTGCCATCATTGAGAAAGTGACTGGAAGACTATTCCGGAAATACATGATCGAAGAAATTATAGCTCCACTAGAAATGCATCGTACTACATATAGTACCGAAGATATTAAAAAGTTCGGGAATGTAACGGTGCAGTATGACTATGATCCTGTTGCGAAATCATTTCAATCCAATCCTTGGGAAAACCTTGGTAATTATGAAACAAGTGGAGGGCTTCGTTCGACGGTCGTGGATTTGATAAAGTATGGAAATGTCTATGTAGATACACTTGCGTCAGAACAATCAACTTGGCAGCATATAAACTATCAAAAGATGTGGAAGCCAGTTTTTCCAATTGGTAAAAATGAATGTTATGGATATGGGGTAAGAACAGAGCAAGATTATTTTGGATATCAGCTAGTAAAGCATGGTGGGAGTTTGCCTGGTGTTTCTTCATATTTTGGTTTTATACCAGAAGAGAAAATAGTAGTAGCAGTTCTGACAAATGTTTCTAGTGGTCCGAAAATAGACATCTGGAAAGCTGCGCTACATACAGCTTTAGGGATACCAATTAAACAGAAGAAGAAGGAAGCGCCTGACTATCATCTTTCACCTAAGGAACTTCAAGCATTGGTAGGTACTTATGCGACGAACAAGAAGGGAAGCCGATTAGAAATTCGAATCATAAATAATGTACTCGTTGCTGAAACCAACGGTCATTCATCTGTTGTTAAGGCTATTGATTATCAGACTCTAGTAATAAAAGACAGTGGAAAAGTAGTGAAGTTTTTTATAGACGACAATGGTGTTGCTTGGGCAGCATTCATCAATTTAAGAATGTTGCCGCGTGTTGAAGGAGCTGCTGTCTAATACTTGGAGGAGCTAGATATGAATGTTATTGATACACATTGTGATGCATTAGTTAAAATGCAGGTTGCTAAACGGGAGAAAGATCAAATACTGAAATATAAGGATTCCAATCAATTAACTACAAATCTATTGGAGTTGCAAAAAGGAAAGGTAGTTGTACAGTTTTTCGCAATATTTATCAAACCTTATGTACCTGCTGAAAAGAAATGGGAATATGCATTAGAACAGATAGAAATCTTCCATTCCGAAATCATTGGTAAGAACCCGACGATGAAACATATTAAACATTGGCAAGATATTGATACGCTTAAGAAAGGGGAAATTGGTGCAATCCTAACATTAGAAGGCGCAGAGCCCTTTGGAAATGAACTAGATAAATTGGAATATCTGTACAGTGCTGGGATTTTATTAATTGGTTTAACATGGAACCATGCCAATCTCTGTGGAGATGGTGCAGGAGTAGCGAATGCAGGTGGTTTAACTCCGTTAGGAAAAGAAGTTATTAAACGAAATAATAAGAATGGTGTTTTTACAGATGTATCTCACGCTTCTGTAAAGGGATTCTGGGATACAATTGAAATCGCTGATTATCTCATTGCCAGCCATTCCAATGTGCGTAGTATTTGTGATCACCCTCGTAATCTATATGATGACCAAATTAAAAGTATGCTAGATTGCCAAGGGCTTATTCATGTAGTATACAATCCCCCCTTCATAAATAAAAAGCGCGTCACAACTATTGCTGATTTAATCAAGCATATTGACCATCTATGCTCACTAGGGGGTGTGAATAATATCGGTTTTGGTTCTGATTTTGATGGAGTTAAAACGTTTGTGAACAAACTTGAAAGAGCATCCCATTACCAGAATTTAATTAATGAATTGTTGAAATTTTATACAGAAGACGAAGTAAAAGGGTTTGCCTATCAAAACTTCCTACGGCATCGACCTTTACGTACAACCAACAACTTATTTGTTTGATGAATAAATTTTAAGTGAGGTGTTAATTTGTTGGAAAAATTATCGGATTATTTAAAAATAAATGGAGCTGAACAACCAAAGAAAGTACCAAATAGTAATAAAATCACTTATGTGCATCGAGGTAATGGCTTGCCGCAACTATATGAATTCGATCTTGTAACGAGAGAAGAAAGGCCGTTCGTGTTGACGGACGGAAGAGTGCTCTCCGTGAATCATTCCAAGAGCGGAATGTATACGGTTCTAGGCATAGATTATAAAGGAAACGAAAAAAAACAATTATTTCTCTATCATCAGCAAACGAAAAAATTAAAGAGACTCGTATACGCTTTAGACCATTTTCATACTTTTGGAGGCTTTTCTCCTAATGAAAAGAAAATAATCTATACTTCTTATCAAAAAGAGGAGCAAGGCTACCACGTCCACATTATAGATGTAGAAACAGAGAAAGGAGATCTTCTTTTTCGTTGTGAAGGTGCATGTACCGTCGTTAAATGGATGAAGGATTGCGATCATGTAGTAGTACAACTACAGGAAACGAATATTGATTCCTCTTATTGGATAATTAATTTACAAGACTTATCTAAGGTAAGAATTGGAGTAAAAGATAAATTAGCTCGTTATCAATCCGTAGTATTTTCAAAAAATCAGGAGAAAGGCTTTTTGCTTTCAGATGTTAATAGTGAATATATGCATTTATATCAATTCTCATTATCTCATCCACAAGAGCTCATTCCTGTTATTCAATCCATTCCATGGGATATAGAGGAGATGAAACTTTCAAAGGACGAAACAAAAATAGCTCTCACTGTTAATCAAGGTGGAGTTTCACTCATCTACGTATATGACATTGCCAATAACAGCTTAAAAAAGATGGAAGAATTACCAATTGGTGTAACATCACATATCACATGGCTGGATAACCGTTCCTTCTTTTTTCTGTTAAAAGGACCACAAATGCCTGGGGAAGTACATATCTACGATCTTCTAAAGAGGACATTGACACGATTGACGGATACTGGTTATTCCGATGCATTACAGCTAAGAAAATACAATCCGGAGATGTGCGCATTTAAATCGTTTGATGAGCTGGAAATTCCCTATTTCTATTACGCAAATAGTAAAAATCCAAAAGGTGCCGTTATTTATGTTCATGGTGGGCCAGAAAATCTATCCAGAGTGGACTTTAATCCAATTCTCCAAGGACTCGTTCATATGGGGATTTCCGTATTTGTTCCAAATATACGAGGGAGTAAGGGTTTTGGGAGGAAATATTTATCCTTGGATGATCGAAGAAAGCGTTTAGATGCAGCGAAAGATATTAAGGCTCTTGCTCAGGTTGCTTTTGATAAACACGGTATTCAGAAAGACAAGCTGGGCATCATGGGAAGAAGCTACGGTGGTTTTATCGTCAATACGGTCATTGGACATTATCCGAACTTATGGTCAGCAGCAGTATCCATTGTTGGTATATCACATATTCGTACATTTTTAGAGAAAACCGGTTCTTATAGACGGTTATTAAGAGAGTACGAATATGGGTTTTTATCAGAGGACAAGTCCTTTTTTGATGAAATATCCCCTCTTTGCCATGCGAAGCAGGTGAGTGTGCCTCTTTTGATGTGTCATGGACAAAATGATAGTCGTGTCCCAGTTGAAGAATCGAAGCAATTTAAAGAGAAATTAACGAAATTGGGTAAGGATGTGACACTAATTATCTCTGAAGAGGATGGCCATCAAATGGGGGGACAGACCAGTAGTATGGCTAGTTATCAATCGATGCAATTTAAGGTGGGAGAATTTTTTGATAGATACTTAAACTAATGGGAAGTAATTTTATGTCAATATAGGGAGGAATGTTATGTACATCATTAGACGTGTCCTTACGATGTTATTAACTGTATGGGTAATTGCGACATTGACATTTATTTTGATGAAGCTGATTCCCGGAGATCCTTTTTCTACAGAAGAAGGAGCGCTACCAGAAGAGGCACTTGAAAATCTATATGCGAAGTATGGCCTTGATGACCCTTTACCAATTCAATATCTTACATATATGAAGAATTTATTGACGTTTGACTTAGGAATCTCTATGGAGGGTAGTGGAAGGTCAGTAAATGATATTATTGCTTCTGGTCTGGGGGCTTCAGCGACACTAGGACTACTAACGCTACTTATCGCCTTAGTATTTGGTGTTACGTTAGGAATTATAGCTGCTTTATACCATAATAGTATTTTTGATTATACAGCAATGGTAATAGCAACAGTTGGAATTTCAGTACCTAACTTTATACTTGCACCACTATTAATGAAATTCTTAGCCGTTGATTTACAAGTATTTCCTGTTGCGAATTGGGGAACGTGGCAGCATGCTGTGCTACCATCGATAGCTTTGGCATCTGGGCCATTAGCAATTATAGCCCGTTTTGTCCGCTCGAGTATGCTTGATGTTATAAATCAAGATTATATGAAAACTGCAGATGCAAAGGGGTTACCAACATATCGTATCCTCTTTTTGCATGGTATCCGTAATGCCATATTACCTGTTGTATCTTTTATTGGACCACTATTTGTATCTTTAATTACAGGCACACTAGTGATAGAACGCATATTCTCTGTACCGGGTATTGGACGGTACTTTGTGGATAGTATATTTAACCGAGACTACACGGTAATCATGGGAACTACTATTTTTTATAGCGTTATTCTAGTTGTTGTCTTATTTTTAATTGATGTTTCCTATCGATTTATCGATCCACGGATTACATTGACTAGTAAAGGAGGATCATAGATGAGTAAGGAAGCAAGGGAATTATTATTTGAGCCAGTTAGGCAACAAGATCGATTATCTGAAAAGATCGTTCGACCAAGCTTATCTATTTGGCAAGAAACGGCTATCAATATATTAAAAAATAAACTAGCGTTACTTGGTATAGCATTACTTCTTATCATCACGTTTTTTGCAATCGCAGGGCCGTCTATGGTTCCTTATTCCGCCTCTGAACAGGAGCTTACCAAGAATAATCTTCCTCCATCTAGTGAGCATTGGTTTGGAACAGATGATTTGGGGCGTGACGTATGGGCGCGTACTTGGCAGGGGGCAAGAGTTTCTCTAACCATAGGTTTAGTGGCTGCTTTATTAGATTTAATTATTGGTGTAACCATTGGTGGCGTATCTGGATACATGGCTGGAAAGGGGAAAAAGGGTGACCGAATAGATAGTATATTAATGCGTATCGTTGAGGTGCTATATGGTATTCCATACTTACTCGTTGTTATATTGCTGATGGTAATTATGGAGCCAGGCATGCTAACAATTATTATTGCTTTGTCTGCCACGGGTTGGGTTGGCATGGCTCGAATTGTCCGCGGGCAAATCCTACAATTAAAATCCCAAGACTATGTACTAGCTGCAGAAAAGTTAGGTACGAGTCATGCCAAGATAATTAGAAAACATTTAATTCCGAATACGATGGGGATCATCATTGTTAATCTTACATTTTCAGTTCCATCCGCTATATTTTCTGAATCTTTCCTAAGTTTCCTGGGGCTGGGTGTTCAAGCTCCCTTTGCGAGCTGGGGTACGATGGCTAATGATGCCTTAGGAGTTGTTATTGGTGGACAATGGTGGAGGCTTTTCTTCCCCGCTCTTATGATCTCGTTAACGATGTTTGCATTCAATGCTTTTGGCGATGGATTGCAAGACGCTTTAGATCCAAAGGTACGCAAAAAGGGAGGAAAATAACGGTATGTCTTTATTAGAGGTGAATAATTTAAAGGTTAACTTTAAAACTTATGGTGGCACGGTTGATGCCGTAAGGGGAGTCTCCTTTAATGTTAATCACGGAGAAACAGTAGCTATTGTTGGCGAGAGTGGAAGTGGAAAAAGTGTAACTGTACAAGCAATTATGGGGTTAATAGCTCATCCAGCAGGCAATGTACAAGGAGGAAGTATTCGATTTAAAGGAAAAGAATTATTGAAATTAAATAAAAAACAAATGCGGGAAATAAAGGGAAAGCAGATGAGCATGATTTTTCAAGATTCCATGACATCATTAAACCCAACCATGCAGGTTGGCAAGCAAATTTCGGAAGGATTAATCTATCATCAAAATGTTTCCAAGCGAGAAGCAAAGGTAAGAGCGATTGAAATGCTTAAAGAGGTCGGTATTCCAAATGCTGATAAAAGGTATGAACAATATCCGCATGAGTTCAGTGGAGGAATGCGACAACGTGTAATGATTGCAATCGCGCTCGCTTGTAATCCAGATTTGTTAATAGCAGATGAGCCGACGACGGCATTGGATGTAACAATACAGGCACAAGTTCTCGAATTATTACAAGATATTCAAGAAAAAAAAGATACTTCTATTATCTTAATAACACATGATTTAGGGGTAGTGGCCGAGGGTGCGGATAAGGTGATTGTAATGTATGGTGGGATGATGGTAGAGAAATGCAGTGTCCACGAACTATTTTCCAATCCGAATCACCCTTATACATGGGGCTTATTAGAATCGATTCCAAATGTTTATCATGAAAAAAAAGAAAGACTGAAGCCAATTGAGGGATCTCCACCAGATCTATTTTCACCACCGAAAGGGTGCCCTTTTGCTCCTCGTTGTAAATATGCGATGAATATTTGTATGGAAGAAGTTCCTGATCTTTATGACATTGCCGAAGGTCACTCATCAAGATGCTTTTTAAATGATGAATTGGCTCCGAAGATAGCGGAGTTTTCAGATGCGGAGGAGCTTGTATGAATCAAGGAATTATTCAAACAATCGATATTAAAAAACACTTTGCCATAGGCAGGCAGCAGTTAGTCAAATCAGTTGATGGGATTTCCATAGAGATTTATCAAGGAGAAACATTTGGGTTAGTTGGTGAAAGTGGAAGTGGAAAATCTACATTTGGAAAAACAATTGTTGGTCTGACAAACCCTACTGAGGGAGCTGTCTATTATGAGGGTAGTAATGTAAAGGATCTATCAAAGAAGGAACAGCAACGAGTTAATCGGGAAGTTCAGATTATTTTTCAAGACCCCCAAGCCTCTTTAAATCCACGAATGCAGGTAGGGGATATCATAGCTGAAGGAATAGATGCACATGGCTTAGCAAAGGGCAAACAAAGAAAGGAGCGAATCTATGATTTATTGGAAAGAGTAGGGATGAATCCTGATGTTGTAAAGCGCTATCCCCATGAATTTAGTGGAGGACAAAGGCAGCGTATTGGAATTGCTCGAACACTGGCGGTTAAGCCTAAATTTATTGTTGCAGATGAACCAATATCTGCATTAGATGTTTCCATTCAAGCACAGGTTCTAAATTTGCTTAATGATTTAAAAGATTCTGAAGATCTAACCTACTTATTTATTGCCCATGATTTAAGTATGGTTAAGCACATCAGTGACCGAATAGGTGTTATGTATCTAGGGAGTATGATGGAATTAACAAATAGTCAGAAACTATTTAACGAACCCAAGCATCCCTATACTCAGGCACTTTTATCAGCTGTTCCTGTGCCAGACCCAACAATTTCAAGAAGAGATAGGATCGTGTTACAGGGAGATCCACCAAGTCCAGTGAACCCGCCAAATGGATGTAAATTTCGCACAAGATGCCCACATGCAATGGAAATTTGTTCTTTAAAAGCCCCGGAATGGAAGGAAATACAGTCTGACCACTGGACAGCCTGTCATCTATATTCATAGTATATTGAAGGAGAAAGAATATGATCAACTATTGAAAGAAGTACGAGTAGAACAAAATGCAGATAAACGCTTTAAGCTATTACATCAAGCAGAAGCAATATTAATGGAGGATTTACCTTTTATGCCATATTATTTCCTCTCATCAAATTATTTACATCACCAGAAATAGAGGGAATTGTTTACTATAATCATAAATCACCAGTCTTTAAATGGGCTAAAAAAATTAATAAATGAAAGTGTCGAGGAAGCATATTAAATATGATGGAGGGGGCAGGAAAATGAAAAACAAGTTGATTGTTATTCTATTTATATGCGTAGCTATGATTATGGCAGCTTGCTCAGAAGGAGAGAATAAATCAGGAGCCGAAGGATCAGTAAAGCAAGAGCTTGTATTAAATGCTGGTTCTGAACCAGCTAGTCTTGATCCGGCACTGAATACATCCGTTACTT
Organism: Virgibacillus sp. M23; assembly: GCF_034190895.1. Classification (NCBI taxonomy): domain Bacteria; kingdom Bacillati; phylum Bacillota; class Bacilli; order Caryophanales; family Bacillaceae; genus Virgibacillus; species Virgibacillus sp. M23. Next base: position 15,792 of record NZ_JAWDHA010000055.1, read on the forward strand.
CTGGATGGATTTTAGATCATATGTATGAAGGTTTATATACGCGCGATCAAGATGGAAATATCACGCTCGGAGTTGCTGAGGATGTAGAGGTGTCAGAAGATGGCACTGTATATACATTTAAGATTAAAGAAGATGCAAAATGGTCCGATGGATCGGATTTAACGGCTGAAGATTTTAAGTATTCTTGGGAAAGGGTATTAAATCCAAATACAGGAGCACGATTTGCGTACTATTTATTTGTCATAAAGAATGCTGAAGCATATAACAAAGGGGAAGTAAGTGTAGATGATGTAGGAATAAAAGTAATTAATGATAAAACGTTGGAGGTAACTCTTGAGTCTCCTACTGCGTTTTTAGATAGTCTGATGACCATTTGGACTTTTTATCCTGTAAAAAAAGATATTGTTGAAGGGAATGAAAATTGGACGTTAGATGCTAAAAATTTCGTAACAAATGGTGCTTTCTATATGACGGAATGGGAGCATGACAACAAAATTATCTTATCTAAAAATGATGACTATTATAGTCAAGATGACATCACTTTAAAACAAATTACATTTGAAATGGTCGACGATGCAACAACCGCGTATCAATTATATCAAACTGGCGATCTAGATTTTATCAGTTCCATACCTACAGATCAATTATCTGCTGTTAAGGATAGTGATGAATATATTGAATTTCCATATTATTCTACAGCGATGTTCATATTTAATGTAAATAAAGAACCATTTACGAATCGAAAGGTAAGACAGGCGTTTGCCATGGCAGTTGATCGAAAGTCTCTAGTTGAAAATGTTGGACAAACTGGAGAAACACCAGCTTTTGCTATGGTTCCACCTGGGGCTGACACACCTGATGGGGATTTTCGTGAGCTTGGTGGAGATTATTTTAAAGAAGATTATGATCAAGCAAAAAGATTAATAGAGGAAGCAATGGAGGAAGAAGGCTGGTCTGAATTTCCTGAGGTGACATTAATGTTTAGTACCTCAGATAATAATAAGAGGTATGCGGAAGCAGTACAGGAAATGCTCAAGCAGAACCTAAATATAGATCTTAAGTTAGCCAATCAAGAATGGAATACGTATTTAGATACGTTAGGGCGTGGCGATTATCAAATGGGGAGAATGTCTTGGACGGGTCTCTATATTGATCCAGCAGTGAATCTAGAATACTATCTAGGTACTAGTACGAATAACCGGACGGGTTGGGTCAATGATCAATATGATCAGTTATTAAAGGATGCTCAAGTAGAACAGGATATTATGAAGCGCTTTGAACTATTGCATGAAGCTGAGGAAACATTAATGACCGATTTACCTTTTATGCCTTTATACTTCCTAACCAAAAACTATTTAACATCAACAGGCGTCAAGAATGTTGCATACTATGAAAATCGGAGCCCTGTATTTAAATGGGCTAAAAAAACGGAATAAAAGATTGATACAATGTGTGGAGCCAATGACATCCAGTTATAAGTTGATTGGCTCCTAAGGTGGTGTAAGCTTGCTGAAGCATGTTTTCTTTATATTAGCGTGGTTTTTCATTATCATCGTATTAAAGGATATTCTATTTATTACGGACATTGCTTTTTTAGTCGGTCTTATTTCTTTACTAATAGTTGCTATCATTCATTTAACAAACAGTGAATTGTTTTATTTGTTTTTTAAAGGTTTTCGAATTATCTGGGAATGGGTAACTCCAGAAAATAGAGGGATGAAAAGAACGGAAGAGATGGTTAAACAAGATTATTCGTTGCAACGATTTAAAAAGAGCTTTCACCAAACGGTTCAAAAATTATTAATATGGACAGGTGTCTATTCGATAGCTATTTCTATCTTTCTTTCTATTCTCCAAGCTTATAACTAGTAAGCGGAGAGCCTAAGAAAACAGTATTGTTAACTGCTATTTTTTGTAGTTGACAATACTGTTTTTATTGCATACAATTTCACTTATATATAAGAAGATTACAATCTAGGCTATTCAATGCAAAGGGCGGGTATTTATGCATCAGCAAAGCAGAAGGCTCCGAATCATTTTAAATTGTGCTATATTTGCTGCGTTAACAGCTATATTGGCTCAAGTGGAAATTCCATTACCACTCATTCCTATTAGTGGTCAAACGTTGGCAGTCGGTATTACAGCTACTATTCTTGGCAGTCGACAAGGTGCACTAGCAATGATTTGCTATGCGTTACTAGGGGCCTGTGGCCTACCGGTATTTGCAGGCTTTACTCAAGGAATACAGGTTTTGGCAGGTCCAACGGGAGGCTATATTTTTGGATTTATTCTCGCTGCCTATATTACAGGGTGGGTATTAGAAAAAACTAAGTTTAATTTAGCTTATGCCGTCCTTGCAAATACAATAGGTATGCTGATCACATTAATCTGTGGTACGATACAAATCAAGTATTTACTAGCTTTTGATTGGACTACTGCGTTTTTAACTGGAGCACTTCCTTTTATTGTAGTAGGCATGATTAAAGCATTATTAGCTAGTTGGATTGGAATTATAGTAAGGAGACGTTTGATACAAGCAAAGCTTATCTTAGCAAATAAGCAAAGTGCCGCATAAGACATAAACTTTTATCCCACATATAACTGGTTAGTGATCGTTATTTGTGTATAGAAAGAGAAAAATAAATGAAGGAAGAGGACACTGATGAAAGTGAATGATGACGCTCTTTACAATATGAGATAAAATGATGAAACAGCGATGTACCAATTCTTGATTGGATTATAGTACAGTTTTATTTGGAATTATTCCATTTCTAATATATTTTTTTAAAAGATACGAATGAACCTATCCTTTAGTGGAACCTTTTATTATAGAGGCTACTACTAAGGGATTTTTTTAGGTATATAGCATTCTATATGCCCGCACATAACTGGCAGTACCCCCCTCACTTCAAGCAATAAAGAGAAACCAATATGGATAAGTGAGGGAACAACTGCCAGTAAATGTCCGATTGGTTCACCTAACCACCCGTGGGATAAAACAACCCCCACGGATGGAAGCTTCACTTTATATAATTTGATGCATTTCCCTTGCACAAAATACATTAGGGGGGTATAGTATATGTGTAAGGTGAATGTGAAACTACATGTAAGGGGATGAAATAGATGGCAAATCAAAAGCATGAGCATCCAGTAACACCTAGAACAAAAGATGAGAAGTCAGCTGTTACCAATAGGCTCAAACGAATCGAGGGTCAAGTAAGAGGGATACAGAAAATGGTTGAGGAGGATCGGTACTGTATTGACATTTTAGTACAAATAAGTGCTATTAATGCAGCACTAAAAAAAGTTGGATTTTCAATTGCTGAACGACATACTAAGCATTGTGTTACCGATGCGGTTAAATCTGGGGAGGGCAATGAAGCAATTGAAGAGCTAATGGAGGTTTTAAAGCAATTCTCGAAGTGATGGAGGCGTATCCAATGCATGAAAAAGATCATATAACCATTGGGGTAACAGGAATGACCTGTGCAGCCTGTTCTTCAAGGATTGAAAAAGTGTTAAATAAAATAGATGGAGTCGAAGCACAGGTTAATTTGACTACAGAAAAAGCAAATGTGGACTTTGACCCAGAGACCGTAAGCATAGAAGATGTTACAGGGAAAATAGAGAAGCTAGGTTATGGTGTTGAGACAGAAAAATCGGAGCTGGATGTTTTAGGAATGACCTGTGCTGCATGCTCAACAAGAATTGAAAAAGCTTTAAGTAAAAAACAGGGAGTTAGGAGTGCATCCGTTAACCTAGCCAATGAGACAGCTACGATTGAATATAACCCGCTAATAGTTGAAGAACAGGATTTTATAGATGCTGTACAAAAACTTGGCTATAAAGCAAATCCTAAAGCTGGAAACGATATACAACAATCAAAAAAAGAAAAACAGCTCATGAAAATGAGATGGAAATTGATGGTTTCAGCTACATTATCCATTCCACTGTTAATTACCATGCTTGATCATTTATTCGGTTTACAGTTGCCAGCTATCTTTATGAATCCGTGGTTTCAATTTGCTTTAGCAACACCTGTTCAGTTTATAATTGGTTGGCAGTTTTATGCTGGAGCATATAAAAATCTTCGTAATAGATCTGCAAATATGGATGTACTTGTCGCTTTAGGCACAAGCGCTGCATATTTTTATAGTCTTTATGAGGTAATGAAAGCAATGGTCGATCAAAATTATATGCCTCATCTTTATTTTGAAACGAGTGCGATCTTAATTACGTTAATCTTGTTTGGGAAATATTTAGAAACAAAGGCCAAAAGTAGAACAACAATGGCAATTTCTAAATTATTAAATCTTCAAGCAAAACAAGCAAGAGTGGTTAGAAATGGCACTGAAATGATGGTACCGATAGAGGAAGTAATTCAAGGGGATCGATTAATCGTTAAACCAGGTGAAAAAATACCCGTAGACGGTGTTATTATGCGTGGAAGAACATCTGTGGATGAATCGATGCTTACCGGAGAATCACTTCCAGTTGAAAAAGATCGTGACTCAACAGTGATTGGTGCAACCATAAATAAAAATGGCACATTTGAAATGAAGGCGACAAATGTAGGGAAAGAGACTGCACTAGCTTCTATTATTAGGGCTGTAGAGGATGCACAAGGGTCTAAAGCACCGATTCAACGATTAGCTGATATCATCTCAGGTTACTTTGTGCCAATTGTTGTTGGAATTGCCTTGCTTACCTTTTTAGCCTGGATCTTGTTTGTTGTACCTGGTGAACTGGAGCCAGCGTTAGTTGCTGCTATTGCAGTACTTGTTATCGCTTGTCCATGTGCACTGGGTTTAGCTACACCTACGTCCATTATGGTAGGCACAGGAAAAGCAGCGGAACATGGGATATTGTTTAAGGGTGGGGAACACCTTGAGCGAACGCATAAGCTAGATACAATTATTTTTGATAAAACCGGAACGATTACTAAAGGGAAACCAGAAGTAACAGATTTTACTAGCGATGAGCGTGTATTACAATTGGTTGCAAGTGCAGAAAAAGGTTCAGAGCATCCCTTGGCAGAAGCTATTGTAGCTTATGCAACGGAAAAAGGATTAGATATGCTGGATGTAGAAAGCTTCAATGCTATACCCGGTCGAGGTATAGCTGCACAGATAGATGGTAATCAGGTACTTGTTGGTACCAGACTATTAATGAAGGAGAATGATATTAACTATTCAACTGATGTCGAAATGCAGCTTCACACATTTGAAGAGCATGGAAAAACAGCAATGTTGATTGCCGTAGATAAGGAGTATCAAGGCATTATCTCCGTTGCCGATACGATAAAGGATACTGCATTACAGGCAATCAAACAGTTAAAAGATCAAGGGTTGGAAGTCGTTATGTTGACAGGAGATAATGAAAGAACGGCTAAGGCAATTGCAGATCAAGCTGGAATTGACCAAGTAATTGCTGAAGTCCTACCTAAAGAAAAAGCAGCTAAGGTGAAGATGATCCAAGAGGATAAAAGAAAAGTTGCAATGGTAGGAGATGGTATTAACGATGCGCCTGCACTTGCTATTGCAGATATAGGAATTGCGATTGGAACAGGCACCGAGGTGGCCATTGAGGCAGCAGATGTAACGATTTTGGGAGGAGAACTGCTTCTCATTCCAAAAGCAATTAAAATTAGCCAAGCGACGATTAAGAATATCAGGCAAAACCTGTTCTGGGCTTTTGCCTATAATAGTGCTGGAATTCCGATAGCAGCAATGGGATTATTAGCACCCTGGATTGCTGGAGCTGCTATGGCATTTAGTTCTGTAAGTGTCGTTTCTAATTCACTTCGTTTAAAACGAGTTAAGTTATAAAGTAAGAATAGTAGGTATCCAAGATAAAGTAATACTTCAATCAGTTGGGGTTTTACTACGGATAAATAATAGTTATCTAAACAATGAAAGGAGATTTATTTATAATGCAAACAACAATCGACGTAAAAGGAATGAGCTGTGGTCATTGCGAGCAGTCTGTAAAAGGTGCACTAGAAAATTTAACGGGTGTTACAACGGTAGAGGTGCATCTAAATACTGGGAAAGTCGATATAACCTATGATGACACAAAGGTTTCTATAGCTGATATGCAAGAGGTAATTGAAGAACAAGGCTACGATGTTATCGTATAGTGCAATTATGTTAGGTGAAATTGACTAGTGACCTGGCTAATTATCATGCTTCTGACACAATTTGGATATGAAATAGCCTAATTGTGAAAAAAATGTTGCAAATATCAAGGTATCCACTTGCATTTTAACTCATAACAAGGTAAAGTTAAAGGTGCAAAAGGAAATTGAAGTTTGAATAATACTTTACGATCTCTTTATCAAAGTAGGTGTAAAAGTATTTATGATTCAATTACTTTGCACGATATTTGTATAAGGAGGTCATTTTAATGACTGGTAAAGTAAAATGGTTCAACGCTGAAAAAGGCTTCGGTTTCATCGAGCGTGAAGATGGCGACGATGTATTCGTTCATTTCTCTGCTATCCAAGCAGAAGGTTTCAAAACACTTGAAGAAGGTCAAGACGTTGAATTTGAAATCGTAGAAGGTAACCGCGGACCACAAGCAGCTAACGTTACTCGTCTATAATAGATGAAATAAAGGGTTTATCTCATTCCGTGAGGTAAACCCTTTTTTATAGGCTAGAAAATTATAAAATTTGACCTGTGGATAAATTTGGGCGTGTTGAGCCGCGTCCAGTTCCAGCGCCCAGAAACGAGGCGACTTCACGAATCGCCCTACGTTTCTAATCGGGCGCTTGCGCTTTTATGCTACAAATATCTATAATTGGATCAAAAGGAGAGAGCGGATGAAACGCTTTGATTGGAGTAAGGAAGCGGCAGTTCTGTGGGATGATCAGGCAGATTTTTGGAATAAGCGTAGCAAGAATATGTGGGAATCAGGCAGTCGTCATCAAATCGTACCTTTTATCAAAAAGCACAGTAAACCAAATTGCCAACAACTATTAGATATTGGTTGCGGTGATGGATATGGGGCATATAAGCTTTACAAAGAAGGGTACCGAGTTACAGGAATGGATTTATCCAAAAAAATGATCGACTATGCTCAATCACAGCTTCCCGATGAAATTACATTCATTCATGGAGACATAAATCAATTGCCATTTGATGATTCCGCTATGGATGGTATTATGGCAATCAATGTATTAGAGTGGACAGAAAATCCAGACAAGGCATTAGACGAATTAAAACGTGTTGTGCGGGAGGATGGATTCCTATGTGTTGGGATTTTAGGACCTACAGCAGGTCCCAGATTAAATAGCTTTCCGCGATTACATAATCAAAAATCCATTTGTAATACGATGATGCCTTGGGAGTTTCAGAAACTTTGTGAAGAGAAAGGCTTGCAATATATGGATGGATATGGAGTCTATAAACAAGGGGTAAACAAAGCCCATTATAATGACTTACCACTTGAGTTAAAACAGGCATTGTCATTTTCCTGGATATTTTTAATGAGAAATGTTGGTGAATAATGGAGCATAGAGATAAAGAAAATAAAGTTGTCAAACGATATCAGCAAGATGAACAGATGATGATACTTATTTATGCACAATGGTGTGTCAATCATAATCTAAGCCCAACCGCATTGTATAGGCAGGCATATCCTGATCAATGGGAGAATGAAGCATTAGCAGATGCTCTTTCATTAACTGTACCGAAAGAAGATGAACAGGAGATCTCCACAGACACAGTACTTCAAGTTCTGCAGTTATTTGGCAATGATGACCTTGGCTTTATCGTTCAACAGGAGGCAAATAAATTAAAAAACGATAGATCATAAAATTATGATTAAAAAGGATAATGAAAATTTTCTGAAAAACATATCTCCTCCATTAAAGTAATTTGCAAGAAGAGGTGGAGGAAAGTGCGTTTTAATCCAAGTAGAAAATCGAACAAGAAATGATGGTTCATGTAACGGAGTGCTAAGGAAATTTATGCTGCTTTCTTTAGGAGGCTGGTAAGCCTCCTAAAGTTGACCGTACTCTGAGACTTCATCGAAGCTTTCCCTCCCTTAGAAGAAGGAAGGCTTCGCCAGCAATACAGCGCACGCAGAAAAGCGCTCATCTTTTTCAAAGAGTCTACGGATATTTCAGTATCCTATCCTTACTATTCGGTTGGTTATTCAAATAGTTTAATTAGTGCCTGTGTTCCACTATCGGCTTCACCTTTTTCCTCTAGCTCCTCGTATAGTTGGAGTGATAGCTTCAACCCATGCGTTTTAAGTCCAATTTCTTCTGCGGTTTCTAAGGCAATCTTCATGTCTTTAATAAAATGTTTTACAAAGAATCCAGGAGAATAATCCTCTTTTATCATACGTGGTGCTAGGTTAGACAAAGACCAACTACCGGCTGCACCAGTAGTTATACTAGTAAGAACCCTCATTGGATCAAGACCAGCTTTTTTTGTGTATGCGACTGCTTCACATACGCCAATCATATTTGAAGCTATTGTGATTTGATTGGCAAGCTTGGTATGTTGTCCAGCACCAGCTTTTCCTTGGAGAACTATATTTTCTCCCATAACTTGGAAAAGTTCAAATACTTTATCAAATGCCTCTGTTTCACCGCCAATCATAATAGCAAGCTTCCCATTTTTTGCTCCAATATCACCGCCTGAAACAGGAGCATCTAATGCATGGCAGTCTTTTTCCCTAGCTTCTTCGGCTATTTTTACTGCTAAAGAAGGCTTTGAAGTTGTCATGTCAATCAAGTATGTGCCTTTTGATATATAATTTAAAATGCCTTCTTTTCCAAAGTAAATAGCCTCAACATCTTTAGGATACCCTACCATCGTAATAATGATGTCGGATGATTGAGCTAGTAATGCGGGTGAATCTTGCCAAGTTGCACCAGCCTTTAGTAATTGCTCAGCCTTCGATTTGGTTCTGGTATAGATGGAAAGATTATATCCCGCTTGAATTAGATTAAGCGCCATGCTTTTTCCCATTACACCAATACCAATAAATCCAATATTCATATCTTTTGTATTCAAATTGACTTCTCCCTTCATCTTTTTCTTTATTCATCTCATTCGACAGCAACCATTCAATATCCTCTTTTAAAATACCCCATATAAAATGGAATTACGAAGTGATTTTCTAACTGACTAAAACTGTAAAAACACATTTCTGCATGAAGTATCACTCTATTTTGTGTAAAATAATATCAACCAAATGTCTGCATGATGAGGAGGAACTAGTATGCATTGGCTAAAGCGTACGTTCCATGAACTAACTAACGACGAGCTTTATCAAATCTTGAAAGCGAGAACGGATATATTTGTTGTAGAGCAAGCTTGTGCTTATCCAGAGTTGGATAATTATGATCAACACTGCGTTCATTATTGCTTAAAAACAGACGAAGGAAAGGTTATTGCTTATGCTCGGGTTTTGCCAGCGGGAAGTAAATATGCTGAGACATCCATTGGGCGGGTTCTGGTCGTTGAAGCATATCGTGGAAAAGGATATGGTAATGAGCTAATGGAGTATATAATTGGAGCTTTAGAAGAAGAAAAAACGAAAATAATTAAAATTCAAGCTCAGCTTTATTTAAAAGCATTTTATGAATCATTTAAGTTTAAACAAATATCGTCGCCATATCTTGAGGATGGAATTTGGCATATTGATATGATATGGGCAAACGATTACTAAGATCGTTGATACATAAGCTTTTTAAAGTTCCAGAAAATAGATTTTAGTTAAAAATGTCACATAAAAGTCACGAAATTTTTAAAAAAGCTATTTTTTAGAGCAAATCATCAAATTTTCCTTTGATTTTGTCAGAGGAATTTTCTTTCATCTTTTTAGTAACATGTGTATTCTTTTTTCACCAAATGAGTAATCTGATAAATAATGCAAAAGCGAATGTAAAACCCATGAACATGGAAAGTTGGCCATTTTCATCCCTTTTTCTCGATATAAAGACAGATCCTATAATTGGATGAATTTCAGATAATAGAAATTCCAAGGTTTAAGTAGAGGCTGGGGCAAAAACACAACTTCTTTACTTAAAATACGAATAATTATATTATCAATAGGAGTATCATCGCCGTACCGTGAAAATATACGCGCTTTCCACGGGAACGGCTTCAGCTAACGTGGTAAAGAAAAACACGTTACCACGTTGATCTTCGGTTTCGTGCTGTTCCCGCCGGAGTCTCGCTTATTTTAGGTGCTAAATGAATGATTCTGATCAAAAAACGAACGATAATTAGTTTAAACTAATTATCGTTCGTTTTTGATGTTTCTTCATTCGTTTGTCTCTGCCTCTAAAAGACAGTTATTTGCTTAATTTTTCAGCTGGTATTTTCCAAATTGCTTTACCAGATTTAAAAGGATCAGAAAAATGTAATTCATAACTATCTGATTCAGGAACATCAAAAGGAATTTCACCTCTTAGTGTTCCGCCCGGTTCTATAGTTCCATCAAATTGCGCTTTAACGCCTTCTGTTAATATCGTTGTTGTATATGAATAACCATCCACGTCTTTTAGTTCAATGTTCATCATAGAGGACATGGTTTGTTCTTCGTCAGTATTATTTTCAGCTGTTAGATTAACTACTACAAATTGGTCATTTTCTGGTTCGTCAAAATCTCCACCTGGTTCAATTCTTGCCTCGTTCAGAGTTATTTTCATGCCATCAAATTCAACGGCATCGCCAATTGCTAGTTCTTGTGTCTTTGGTTTTTCTTTTTTGTCTGCGGAATCATCACTAGTTTTTTCTCCGTCATCTGCGCCAGCTTCTTTGATTTCTGCCTCACCACAAGCTACTAACATAAAAATTAATACTAATGGAAACGATAACAATAAAATCTTTTTCAATATAATTGCCCCCTTTTGTTTGCTTATGCAGCCATTTTATTTTCTTTGTCTTTTTTAAATACTCCCATTAATCCGGCGATACCTATCATTATTGCTGAAACTAAATAGAACATAGAGATACTTATCAAACCGCCTATAGCGGAAATCAATAACAATATGCCCCCAACTTTAGCCTTCGATCTAACCACAACTGAACCAACAATAGCTAGTGCAGAAAATAGAAATCCTGCCCAACCTAGACCAATGACTTCGCTTGTACCAGATTCACTAAATGCGGCATCAACTCCACCGATGAATAAAGCCATAATAGATGCAATAAATCCAAAAATACCTCCAATTAGTCCTAGTACAAATTCAGTAGTACGCATGCATACTCCCCCCTTTGAGAATTTAGTTTTATATGTAATCCATACAAATGTATGCTAAATTATATACATTTGCATAGTGATTACCCTATTCATCAAACTCCTTGAATGTTTCCCATATTTTTTTTAATCGTCTTAAATCTTCTTCTTTATTTTTTGGAAGCTGTCTGTACCATCTTTCTAATGATGGGTTGTTACGGAAAGCTTTGAATGATTATCTCTTATCTAATATAACATTATTGCAGAAATAGGAAAATAAATTGCCAAATATGCATAATGTTTATCGGTATTGCGATTAATGCAATGTATATTTTAGTGAATAACTTACGAAAAAAGCAATATAAGAAGGTGTCAAAATAAAAAAATAAACCTTGAGAAAATCAAACTACTTTGTAAAGAAAACAAATTGCCTCAACGTGATATGGCAGAGTTAATCGGATTGAAAACACTATATCTTTACCGATAAGAATCAGGTCATCAATCATTTTTAGAAGAAATACACACCATTACAGAATTTTTCAATTTACCTGTTGGATATTTTTTAGTAATGACATTGCTAAACATGCAATAAAAAATTAATTAGGAGAGAATCAAATGAATTCGTCCATGTTTCTTAATTACTAAAAAAGGTTGTGACATGGTAGTCAACAGTTCTATCAGATAAAGAGCAACTCAAGGCTTTTATCAAACTATCTATTGAACACAATGAAAAGATCGAACAGCCTTATGAGCGCATTACAAACCTTGAAGAAACTATGCGTGCAGACGGAGCGCAAGAACTCACTCTTAACAAAGAAGGCAAACGAGTTGTTATAGAAGCGCTAGGTGGTAAATCATCACCTCCATATAAAAATATGGCTTTCAAAGTATTTTCAGCTAAGTTCTCCCTTTTTGGCTAGTATTTACGTTTTTTTAGAAAAGTTTTTGCTTATTCCTAATATTTCAGCTTTCAGCCGTTTCAACAGTAGAAAGTAAATTCCCCAAATAGTTAGAAAGTATTCTTCATCTAGAGTGATATGGAAAAGGTTGAATGCTTAATTAATAATGCTCTATTATATCGATAACCTATGAAAGAAATCATTAGTTATTATTTAAATATTTGATAATTTAAATAATATTTAAATTTCATGGAATTTAATGTATATTTCGTAATTAATGTAATAAATTTCTAAATGAGGGTTAATAAGGTAATTTATTCGAAATAATAAATAGGAGCATTCCTGTAATGAAGAAATTTGAGGGTTGAACAAAAAAGAGCCCCCTTGGTATAGTACAGGGTGTCAATGCGCATTGACCCCGAAATTAATAAATACCAAGGAGAGGTCTCACTATGAA
>NZ_JAWDHA010000056.1:0-28209 GCF_034190895.1 Virgibacillus sp. M23
GTTTTGCTAAAAAAGTTAGCTGAAGGACAAACCCCACGGAAAGGGAAGTGGGCAGCCGGAGTGGTGGTCAAGCAAGCAGTAGCTATTATTCCATAATAGCTACTAGAGGAAGCGTAGATCTGAGCATGTAGTGATAAGGACTGAGCGAATTTTGCTCCGTTTTTCTTATAATAGAAAAGGGGTTTCACGCCAAGCTATTGTTCAGTTGGTATACGTTAGTTATCCAACGTGCTATTTTCAGCTGTTTCTTTCCCTCTAGACTACCAGTCGTTTTGAAGCAACTAATTGCTTCAGATGATAAGTGGAATCAAAATAATAGCTAAAGATGAGAAGCTCGCATATGGAGAAATCTCAAGTAAACAAGTGACTATATAGAGGCTTCGTTATGAGAGGAGTACGGTGATATTGGATGTCTGTATCGGTGGTAATATCTCCGAAGTCATGCTTTTATTTTGAACATCATTCCTATTTTCGTTATGATAAAGTGTACTACTAAATTTTCACACACGGATGGAATCATTTGATTTATATATACAAAAGGAGCGTTTAATGTGGAAACAATAATGGAAGCTGTTCATTTAATGGAAGCAAAGCAGAGTGAAAAAGCGATCGAGCTTTTAGAGAATTATCTGCCCATGGCTGATGAGGAAGAGAAATATACGATTGCTGAATTGTACATCCAATGGGGATATCTTCAAGAAGCAAGTGTATTACTACAAGCATTAATACAACAGTTTCCTGCAGAAGGAGAACTAAAGGTAACCTTGGCTGATATTTATATCGAATTGGAAGATGATGAAGCAGCCATACAATTATTAAACGAAATTCAAGAAGATGATCCGGCTTATGTACAGACGTTGATTCAGCTAGCTGATTTATATCAAGCACAGGGTTTATTTGAAGTAGCTGAGCAAAAATTACTGATGGCAAAGAATCGCGATCCTAATGAACCTATTCTGGACTTTGCTTTAGCAGAATTATATTTCTCTACAGGAGATTATCGAAAGGCAACAAATTATTACGAAAAAATTCTTCCTAAAGCAAAGGAAATTGCTAATGTTTCTATCAATGATCGAATTGCAGAGGCTTATGCCGCTTCTGGAGAATATGAACTAGCATTGACCTATTATCAAGATGAAGATAGCGAAAATCCGGATTCTTTATTTAAATATGGATTCACTGCTTATCAAGCGGGAAGAAGCGATATTGCAAGAAAAGCTTGGGAACATGTTATTGAGATTGATACGTATTATCATACTGCATATTATCAATTGGCTAAAGTGTATGAAGAGGAGGGGTTAGTGGAAAAAGCTTATGAAACAGCCCTAAAAGGCATTAAAGTGGATACCTTTAATAAAGAACTCTATTTTATGGCCGGCATGCTTGCCCATAAGCTTGAGAATGATGTGGAGAGTGAAACGCATATTAGGGAAGCCATTGCTATAGATCCTGACTTTAAAGAAGCCATCTTATTTTTGATTGAATTATTAAAAAATAAAGCAGATTTTAAAGGAATTATTGACTTAATTATCGAAATTAAACATACAGGAGCAGATGACCCTCAGTATGAATGGGAGCTTGCCCGTGCATATAATGAAACGGAATCATATGATAATGCATTAAAACACTATAATGCTGCATATACTAACCTTAAAGATGATACTGACTTTCTTAAGGAATATGGTTACTTCTTAACAGAGGAGGGGAGGATGAAAGAGGCAATACCTGTGTTTGAGGCATATCTAACAACGCATCCAATAGATGATGATATTAGTGAGTTCCTTGCTCGGTTGAAGCAATCAGATAGTGAAAAAGAGTTATAGAATGATCTTAGATGAATCGTGAAGGGGGCAAAGTCACTCATGCAAACACCAGTTTCCGTAGAAGATAAAAAGAGTTTTATCCAGTGGTTTTTAAATCATTATCAGTTAAAAAAACGTGAGAGCGTGTGGATACTAAATTATCTAGTGAACCATGATGAGTTACTTACCAACGTCCATTTTGTTAGGGAAGCTAAATTTTGCCCTAGAGGAATTATCATAACAAGTCATTGTTCAGAGGAGACAGCCTTTCGTTTCTACAAAAATCAATTGGTTACAAGTGATGCAGAGAAATCCTTTCATGATATTCGCTTGAATAAGCACGAACCATTGTATTTACAACTAAATTTTAAGAAATCATATCAAAATGCGTTATACATTGCTGTATTAGAAGAGAATCCGTTTATTCCAGATGAATATTTCATTACTCAAAAAGACCAAGAGCTTGCGAAGCAATTATTAGATCAATCGATTTTTGATTTTAAGAAAAAGCAATTGCATAAAAAAATTGATCTTGCGTTGGACGAAATGAATCAGGAAGCTTTTATTAAATTATCGAATGAATTAAAATCGCTTGAAGCAAGTAACCCTCATCAACCTAAATTGCTAAAGCAATAGGTTGATTTTTTTTGTGTTAATAAGATAATATTTACACATAGTGTAATATTTTTGGCAATGCTGTTAAACAATATAGAAAGGCTGATAACTATATGAAATGGAATAAAGCGGATTTAGCTCAATATCTGGAAGCAAAAGAATACATTGATACCATTCTGATACCATTAATTCCATATCAAATGTCTACGGAATCAGAGCTTGAAAAAAATGCATTTCAAAATGAACTAACTACAGTATTAGCTAATGACCTAGAAAAAGAACTTACAGGTAGAGTCATGCTAACTCCTTCTTACTACTATGTTAAGCATGCAACAAAAGAAGAGGAAATAGAAAGATTGCATGGTTGGATAACGGAGATTCAAAAGCAGCCGTTCTCCCATGTATTCTTTCTGACATTAGATGCTTCCTGGAAGAAACACGAACAAGTACTGAAAGGAACCTTACTGTGGCTACCTGGAATGAAATCTGGTGATCTACATTCAGCTGAGATGCATCGATTTGTTCGTGATCAGGTGGATCAAATTAGTGAATTAATCCGGTCTTATTGGTAATGAATAATTAAAAAACTTTTTGTTAACAAATATGAATATTTATTGACCGGACAAACAGTTTGCGCTATCATGGTTAATGTCCTAGTAATCTGATTAAACTATTATTGTCCGTGATCATTGTAAAAGAGGGGGGAAAATCATGAGTGAAAAGAAGCAGCAAGTATCCCGTAGACAGTTTTTAAATTATACGCTTACAGGTGTTGGCGGTTTCATGGCAGCTGGAATGCTTGCACCAATGTTGCGAATGGCAGTTGATCCAGTGTTACAAGAATCTGGTCATGGTGACTTGACGAATGTCAGTCTAGCTGTTGAGGATATTACTACAGAGCCTCAGCGTATTGATTGGAAAGTGAACCAAGTGGATGGCTGGTATGAATCTGAAGTAAACCGATCAGCTTGGGTATTCAAGAATGACAAAGATGAAATTCAAGCCTTTTCCCCAATTTGTAAACACCTAGGTTGTGTTGTATCTTGGGAAGGAAATGACCAATACCCTGATCAGTTCTACTGCCCATGTCATGATGGACGCTATTATAAAGATGGGACAAATGTGCCTGGCACACCACCTTTAAAACCATTGGATGTTTATGAATCAGAAGTTCGAGAAGGTATGTTATTCTTAGGCGACGCAGTACCAAGAGAGGGGGCGTAATCATTTATGCTACAAAAAATTTATGATTGGATAGACGATCGCATAGACATTACGCCAATCTGGCGCGATATTGCAGACCACGAAGTACCTGAACATGTTAACCCAGCACATCATTTTTCTGCATTTGTATATTGTTTTGGAGGGTTAACATTTTTTGTAGTAGTTATTCAGATTCTATCTGGAATGTTTCTAACGATGTATTATGTTCCAGACATTGAAAATGCTTGGAAGTCTGTTTACTATTTACAAACAGAGGTTGCACATGCACAAATTGTTCGTGGAATGCATCACTGGGGCGCTAGTGTTGTTATCGTAATGCTGTTATTACATACGTTGCGAGTGTTTTTCCAAGGAGCTTATAAAAAACCACGTGAACTTAACTGGATCGTTGGAGTTCTCATTTTCTTTATTATGCTTGGACTTGGATTCACTGGATATCTACTACCATGGGATAATAAAGCATATTTTGCAACACAGGTTGGCTTGGAAATTGCCGAACAAGTACCGTTTATTGGTGAGCAATTGAAAACGCTATTAGCTGGTGACGCAAATATCGTTGGTGCACAAACACTAACACGTTTCTTTGCGATTCATGTGTTCTTCCTGCCAGCAGCTTTATTTGGACTATTGGCAGTACACTTTATATTAATACGTAGACAAGGTATTTCAGGACCGCTATAAAAAGGAGGGGAAAGCATTGCATAAGGGTAAAGGTATGAAGTTTGTCGGAGATTCTCGTATCTCTGCTGAAAGAAAACCGAATGTACCAAAAGATTATTCCGAATATCCCGGTAGAACAGAAGCTTTCTGGCCCAACTTTTTATTAAAAGAGTGGTTGGTAGGTGCTGTGTTTTTAGTTGGGTTCTTGTGCTTGACCTTAGCTCATCCATCTCCTTTAGAGGGAATGGCCGATCCAACAAATGCATCCTATATTCCATTGCCGGACTGGTACTTCTTGTTCTTATATGAATTACTCAAATATCAATTCGCTAGTGGAGACTTTATTATTATGGGGATATTGGTCTTACCAGGTATCGCTTTTGGAGCGCTATTACTTGCTCCATTCCTTGATAATGGACCAGGAAGAAGACCTCATCAGCGTCCGGTAGCAGTTGGTATGATGCTATTGGCTCTTGCTTCTGTTATTTGGTTAACGTACGAATCTGCATCTCATGTTGATTGGGAATCACGTGCTGAGGCAAATAAACCAATACCTCCAGGGCAAGAGGTTGCAATAGACACAGAAGATCCAGGATATGCAATTTATGAGAATAGCTGTATGTCCTGTCATGGTGAAGACCTACAGGGTGGTGCAGCTGCTCCAGCATTAATTGGTACAGAACATTCTGCTGAAGAGATTGCTACCATTGCTAAAGATGGTACTGGATCAATGCCTCCTGGTCAATTTGCTGGTACGGATGAAGAATTGCAACAACTTGTTGACTTTATAGTATCGGTAAATGAGCAATCGCAGGAATAAGAATTAATAAAAACACCTTTGCCAATCAGATTGGTGGGGGTGTTTTTTATCATTCTACTCAAATATTCGTGAGTAATGTATTGAATCTCTAGGAAAAGAGGAACGATTTCTTGATAAAATGCATATTATTGGACAAACGCTTTTTAATGCTTTTATTTTTTATCAATTTAGCAGGTACCATTTATGGTTACAAATGGTATGAAAGTCAGTTATCCGTAACCCCTGACATATTTTTAATATTTGTTCCTGACAGTCCCACAGCTAGCTTATTCTTTACGATCTTTCTTTTATTTTTTATGTTCAACAGGCATGTACCGTATGTAGAGGCACTGGGTATTATTACGTTATTTAAGTATGGTATATGGGCGGTAGTAATGAATTTACTTACACTAGCTGTTGATGGTTCGCTAAATTGGCAAGGATATATGCTTATTGCTTCGCATGGTGCAATGGCAATCCAAGGGTTATTATATGCCCCCTATTATCAAATAAAGCTTCGTCATATTGCCGTAGCAGCAGTGTGGACATTACATAATGACATTATTGATTATGTATTTGAAATGATGCCGGTATACGGATCGCTCACCGAATATATGAACGAAATTGGTTATTTTACATTTTGGTTGAGTATTGTATCCATCTTCATTGCTTATTATCTGACGATACGTAAAAAAGAACACGATAATTAACGGCCCACCAACTGCAAAAATATCACTGTTATATAATATTATCCCGTATCATACATTAGTGTTAGAAGCTAAATATGGGGTGATCGCTATGATAAAAAACAAACTGGGTTCGGTTATTACATGCATATTAGTGATCATAGGGATGATTGGTTATTTTCATATACAGCCTATCATGATTGAAGCAAGCGTGCTCGTGCAAGCAAAGGAACCACCAAAGCAAAACGGGGACCTTCTTCCGCTGATTTGGACAGTTATAATTGTTGGTGGATGTATTGGGATTACATTAACCTACGTTAGTTGGAGAAAATATAAAGGTGAATCGAGGAAAAAAGCTAAAAAAGATAAAATAGTTGACTAACTACCTATTTTTGACTAAAATTGACCTTAACAAGGAGGAATGCAAACATGTTAGGTGGCTTTGGCGGTTACCTCATTTATCTAGCTTTACTATTGATAATCCCAATTTGGGCACAATCAAAGGTTAAGAATACCTATAAAAAATATTCTAAAAAAGCAACATCATCGTATATGACTGGTGCACAAGTTGCTCGTAAAATTTTGGACGAAAATGGATTATATCATGTAACAATCGAAGAAACTAAAGGTACATTGTCGGATCATTATGATCCGAGAAAAAAGGTTGTTCGACTTTCTACTGGAAACTATCACAGTCAATCCATGGCTGCTTCCGCTGTGGCAGCACATGAGGTTGGACATGCTATTCAAGATGCAGAAGACTATGCCTTCCTAAGATTTAGAAGCGCATTGGTACCTGTAGCAAGTTTTGGATCAAATATATCCTTCTTCCTTATTCTTGCAGGTATACTCCTTAACATGGGAGGATTATTCCTATTTGGTATCATTTTCATGTCAGCAGCAGTGCTATTTCAGCTCGTAACGTTGCCTGTTGAATTTGATGCATCGAATCGTGCGATGGCTCAGCTCGTATCTTCGGGTGTAATTCGAAATAACGAAGAACGTGAAACAAAGAAAGTGCTAAATGCAGCGGCATTAACTTATGTTGCAGCGGCACTAGTAGCAGTTGCTGAATTAGTGCGGTTTATCTTGATGTATGTTGCATCAAATAATGATTAGTAAGAATGAAGAAGGGGTTATTTTAACAGCCCATTAAATAAAAGAAACACCGACCATAGTGTATGAACATCACGGTCCGTGTTTCTTTTTGATTGTTTAGGAAATTATAAAGTTAACCGATGCGGATCAAGATGGGCGTATTGATCCGCTTCCAGCTTCAGCGCCCAGAACCCTCCTTTATGTTGAGTAAGGTATGAAGAGGTAGACAATTATCTCGAATTAAGTTCTAATTTGATTGTTGTACCCTCTTAAAGAAATGGTTTTGCTTTTATTCCTGTATAGGATTTTTGTTTTCGTCTAATGTAAAGCCTTCCCCGAGTACATCGTGGACAGTGCTAACAGCAACAAATGCATGTGGATCAACGCTATTAATGATATTTTTTAAGCGTACAATTTCGTTTCTTGCTACGACACAATATAATACGTCACGTTTGTCACCTGAGAAGCTCCCTCTCCCCTCTAATACAGTAACACCTCGATCCATATCTTTCAGTATTTTGGCAGCAATATCATTGCTTTGACTGGAGATGATGGTAGCCCCTTTTGCTGAATATGCCCCTTCCTGTAGGAAGTCAATGACTCTGGCACCGATATACACAGCTAACAATGTATACATCCCTTGCTTTAAGTCTAATATTGCAAATACAGAAGTCATGATGACGATAAAATCAAAGAGAAACATGGTTCTCCCCATGCTCCATCCAACATATTTATTAACGAGCCTTGCAATAATATCGACACCACCAGTGGTACCGCCAAACCGGAAAATAATTCCTAAACCTACCCCGATAAATACCCCTGCAAAGAGCGCGACTAGAGTCATGTCTGATTCAAGATGCAAATCAAATGGATTGATTTGGAATATACTTAAAAACAGTGATACCGCTCCAGTCCCAATTATGCTATAAATAAATGAATTTCGTCCTAGAAACCTCCAGCCGATTAAAAATAGTGGAATGTTTAAAATTATATTTGTAATCGCTGGATCCCATTTCCAAAGGAAATATAGCAATAGCGTAATTCCAGTAAATCCGCCTTCACCTAGATTGTGCTGCATATTAAAGTGAACAATACCAAAAGAAAATATGGCGGATCCTAATAAAATAAATAGTATATTTTTTACTTTTAATCCAAATATCAAACGAAAACCTCCTACTTTCTAACGATGTCCATTCCTATTAACAGTATAGACAAACTATCTATAAAGAACAATTCTATTTTTTTAGGAAGTTTTAAAAAGTTCCATAATGGAAGGGTTATGAATTAAATATTTGTCAAAACAACGTGGATTAGCTACGATAATAGTAGCAAATATGAATATAGGGGGAGATTTCCATTACTATAACCAATTACTCTACAAAAGAGATACAAGAACGAGTTGATAACTATATCAGCCAATTTAAAGAAGGTTATTTCTCTCCATTAAGTTTAATGGCTAGATTGACGGAAGAAGTTGGAGAACTAGCAAGAGAAGTAAATCATTATTATGGCGAAAAGCCTAAAAAGCCTTCCGAACAGGAAAGGACAGTAGAGGAAGAATTAGGTGATATTATTTTTGTGCTTTCTTGTTTCGCTAACTCATTGGATATAGACTTATCGGAAGCATTTCATTCATCGATAACTAAAATTGAATCACGCGATAAACATAGATGGACCAGAAAAGACTAGTTATACATAAAAGGAGAATGTCACATGGCAATTAACGTTGTAATAGCAGGCCCAAGAGGAAAAATGGGTTCAGAAGCAGTCAAAATGGTAGAAAAGGAAACTGAATTTCGTCTCGTAGCATGTATTGATCGTAAACATGGAGGAAAAACGTTACAAGAGGTAGTTCCTCATTTTTCCATCGACGTTCCGATATATGAGGATGCTGAGACTTGCTTTAATGAGAATAATGAGGTAGATGTACTGGTTGATTTGACTGTTCCTGAAGCAGGTTACCAGCACACAAAAATTGCTCTAGCACACCATGTACGTCCTGTAGTCGGGACGACCGGTTTCTCCGAATTACAAATAGAGGAGCTAAGCTCCATTTCAAATTCTCAAAATGTCGGCTGTTTGATTGCGCCAAACTTTGCAATCGGAGCTGTCTTAATGATGAAGTTTGCAAAAATGGCTGCTACATATTTTCCTGACGTGGACATTATTGAGAAGCATCATGATAACAAACTAGATGCTCCTTCTGGAACAGCCATTAAGACAGCTGAATTAATCCGAGAAACAAGAACAGCTAAAAAGCAAGGGCATCCAAACGAAAAAGAAACATTGCCTGGTGCAAGAGGCGCTGATATAGATGGGATTAAGATCCATAGTGTACGTTTACCTGGTCTGGTTGCACATCAAGAAGTAATATTCGGAAGCGATGGGCAAACACTTACCATAAAACATGACTCTATGGATCGTGCTTCCTTTATGGAAGGAGTTAAACTTGGAATTAACAAGGTAATGGAAGAGCGACGGCTTATATATGGTTTGGAAAATATATTATAGGGTGGGAATTGTATGAAAATGAACATTGCATTAATTGCTCATGATAAAAAGAAGAAAGATATCATTAATTTTAGTATTGCCTATCAGCATACGTTAAAGAAGCATAACTTATATGCAACTGGTACAACAGGAAAGATGGTAGCTGAGGCAACGGGTCTTGATGTGAATTTATTTCAATCAGGACCACTAGGTGGAGATCAACAAATTGGAGCAATGATAGCAAATGATAAAATGGATATGATCATCTTTCTTAGAGATCCATTAACAGCTCAGCCACATGAGCCTGATGTTAGTGCCTTGATGCGATTATGCGATGTTTATTACATCCCACTGGCTACTAACATTGCAGCAGCAGAAATCTTTGTCAGGGGCCTTGACAATGGCGATTTCCAATGGAGGGAGATCGTAAAAGAAAAGAAGGAAAAGGATAATCGCAAATGAGGAAAATAGGCATTACTTGTTATCCTAGTGTTGGCGGATCAGGTATAATCGCTACTGAATTAGGTATGCTTTTAGCAGAAAGAGGGAATGAAGTACATTTTATTACATCAAGCTTGCCATTTCGATTAAATCGAATTAATCCTCGAATATATTTTCATGAGGTAGAATTAAATCATTATCCAGTTTTTCAATACCCACCATATGATTTAGCGCTGGCAGCAAAAATGGCAGAGGTTATTAACAGAGAGAAGCTTGATATCTTACATGTTCATTATGCAATGCCCCACGCCATAAGTGCGCTTTTAGCGAAGGATATCGCAGAACATGATGTGAAGATTGTAACAACACTACACGGAACTGATATAACTGTATTAGCAATCGATGATATATTTAAAAACATGATTAAGCATGGAATTGAAAAGTCAGATGCCGTAACCGCGGTTTCACATTATTTAGCTGATCATACTGCAGATTTATTACATGTTAATAAAGAAATAGAAGTAATCTATAATTTTGTAAATGAAAAGCAGTATTATCGTAAAGAGATGCCAATCATCAAGGAGCAGTATGGGATAGCCCCAGAAGAAAAAGTGGTTGTGCATATTTCTAATTTTCGTAAAGTAAAACGGCTTCCAGATGTCATACAAACGTTTCAGCTAATCCAAGAAAATATACCAAGCAAACTTCTACTTATTGGTGATGGACCAGAGTATGGTACTGCTTCAGCCTTAGTTGAAGAGCTAGGTTTAGATGAAAAAGTATTATTTTTAGGGAAACAAAAGAACATTAATGAATTATTATCGATTTGCGATTTAAAGCTGCTGCTTTCTGAAAAGGAAAGCTTTGGACTAGTATTACTAGAGGCGATGGCTTGCGGAGTTCCTTGTATCGGGACGAATATCGGTGGAATACCAGAAGTAATACAGCATGGAGAAACTGGCTATATTACTGAGCTTGGTGATACAAAACAAGCAGCAACTTATGCGATAAAGATATTATCCAATCAAGAACAACATCAACGGTTCGCTGCGAATGCACTTGAAATGGTTAATACGCAATTTCATTCTAAAGAAATCGTTGAACATTATGAACGATTATATGATAAAGTATTAGATACTCCGTAGAAATGGTGATCGATATGTATAATGAATCTTTCCAAAAAGCAATAAAAGTAATTGAACGAATTGAGGGCTATCATCATCAGGCTTTTTTTGTTGGTGGATGTGTCAGGGACTATTTATTAAATCGACCAGTAGGAGATATAGATATTGCAACATCAGCAACACCCGAGTTTTTACAAGAGATCTTTCATAACGTTATACCAGTAGGTATTGAGCATGGAACTGTTATTGTCCGCTTTGAAAAAGAATCTTTTGAGGTAACCACATTTCGAGTGGATGGATCGTATTCCGATCAGAGACATCCTGACTCGGTTACATATATCGACAAAATTGATAAGGATTTAGCAAGAAGGGATTTTACGATAAACGCTTTAGCCATGAGTCGTCATGGCGCCATAATTGATTTATTTCAGGGCAAGCAGGACCTTGAAAATAGAATTATTCGCACAGTAGGGAATGGAAGAGAGCGATTTATGGAAGATCCGTTACGAATAATTCGGGCATTACGATTTAGTAGTCAGCTTGGCTTTAAAATTGATGAAACGACACTAAAGCATATGAAACAAGTGAAGCAGCAGATTGGTAATTTAGCGATTGAAAGGATTACCAATGAATTCACGAAATTTTTTGCAGGAAATTATATTTCGCAAGGTTGCACGTATTTGAGAGATACCGGTGTTTATAAATATCTTCCTGTATTTAAGGATCATGAGCAGCTATTTCATGACGTTGCTTCTATTAAGCAACCTCTATATTCGTTTGGTGAGGTAATGGCTGTTTGCCATTTATTAAAGCCATCACTTAACATATCGATGTGGACAAAAGCATGGAAATGTTCAAACAAAGTGAAGAACGAAGCAATTCAACTGTCGATGCACATAGATACATGGAAAAAATTAGGGGTATCACCGCTGCTGGTATATCAGCTTCCTGAATATTTATATGAGTCATTCGTGAGGGTGGCGAGTATAGTCGATCCAACAAGTCCGATTCAACTCACGGATTTATGGGGAATTTACGAAACACTGCCGATTAAATCAAGAACAGAACTAGCAGTGAACGGAAATGATATCATACGTTTATTTCCTAGTTACAAAAAGGGGCCATGGATTAACGATCTATTAAATAACCTTGAAAAACAAATTGTTTTACATGGTTTACCTAATCAATACGAAACGATAAAGGAGTGGATAAAATGGAATCCACCCGAAATAAGTTAATAAAATTATTAGCTGAACATACGGAGGATTATATTTCTGGACAGATGCTTTCAGAAAAACTAAATATCTCACGAAGCGCTATCTGGAAACATATGAAGGAACTAGAGCGAGATGGTTACCAAATAGAAGCAAAATCAAAGGTGGGCTACCGAATTATCGGTTTTCCCGAAAGGATAACTGAAAATACGATACAATGGGGACTTAAGACGAAATGGCTTGGAAAAAAAGTAATTCATAGGGAAGTCACGAATTCAACCCAAGTTGTTGCACATCAAGAAGCCAAGGAGAACAAAGGACATGGTACCGTCGTTATTGCTGATGAGCAAAAAATCGGTAGGGGAAGAATGAGCCGAGCTTGGCATTCCAAAAGAGGCAGCGGCATGTGGTTAAGTATGATTTTACGGCCAGAGTTACCGCCATATCTTGCTCCGCAATTAACATTATTAACTGCAGTAGCATTAGCTGATACAATAAGTGACATGACAGGTACAGAACCTTTGATCAAATGGCCCAATGATATATTATTTGCCAATCAAAAGAAATGTGCTGGCATATTGACCGAGATGCAGGCAGAACAAGATAAAATTCAATACGTAGTAATCGGTGTTGGTCTAAACGTTAATCAGCAATTATCAGATTGGCCAGAAGAAATCCAAGAAAGAGCCACTTCATTACAAATTGAAACGAATCAATCATGGTCTATTCAGTCAATTATTCAAGAATTTTTATGTACGTTTGAAAAGACGTATGATATGTATATGAAAAAGGGCTTTGTTGAGATAAAGAAAAAATGGGAAGCTTACGGCTTTAAAATAGGTGAATGGATAACGATTTACACATTACAGGAGAAGAAGAAAGCAATATTTGCAGGGATTGCATCTGATGGGGCGTTATTAATCAGAAATGAGTCTGGTAAAGTAGAACGCTTGTATTCTGGGGAAATTGATTGGTTTAATAAAAAAGCGTAATTTACCGTTAAAAGTGAAGCTCATTTTATATTGACCACAAACGAAATCCTGTTATGATAAATACGATGTAAAACGAATTGATGTACTGGTTGCTAGAAGTGAGGTGAAAAGATGGAAAGATATGTTGTAATTGACTTAGAAACAACTGGTAACGCTCCAGGTAAAGAGGATAAGATTATCGAAGCGGGTCTTGTAATTATCGAAAATAATACAATCATTGATAGCTATTCCACCTTACTAAATCCAGGAAAGGAAATTCCATTATTTATTACAAATTTAACAGGAATCTCTGACAAAGATGTAGAGGATGCTCCTTTATTTGAAGAAAGAGCCGATGAAATAACACGTTTGTTTGAAGACAGCTATTTAATCGCACACAATGTTCCTTTCGACCTAGGTTTTTTAAATACTGAATTAGAAAACTGTGGTAGGAATAAATTAACAACCCCGATACTTGATACTGTTGAACTAGCAAGAATCTTATTTCCGAGATCTCCAAGCTTTAAATTAAGCCAGTTGTCTGAATATCTTAAGTTGCAGCATAATGAGCCACATCGTGCATTATCAGATGCATATGTAACAGCAAAGCTGTTTTTAAGATTAAAGGAGAAATTAGAATCTTTACCTTATGAAACAATAGAACAGCTGTTGAAAATAGAGAAAACATTAAAATCAGATGTATATCAATTACTTCACTCTAGACAGCAGGCTTTACTTTTTTCTTCTGAGGATATATCTGGTATAGAAACATATCGGGGACTCGCTTATCGTCAAACGGAACCACAGTCTTACCAAGTTCGCACGCTTGATTTATCGTTTGGTGAGTACTTGGATCATATATACGAAGAAAATGGAGCAATGGAAAAGCAAATAAATAACTATGAAAAGCGCGTCGGTCAACGTGAGATGTCAGAAACAATTTTTGATGCCTTTCAGAGTCACCAACACGCATTCATAGAGGCAGAGACAGGTACGGGAAAGTCGCTCGCATACCTTATTCCTACAATATATGAAGCAATCAAAGACCAGAAACGGATTGTCATAAGTACGTTTACTACTCAGCTACAATCACAATTATTAGAAGAAGAATTACCGATGGTAAATAAATTAGTTAATTTCCCATTACATGCGACTTTACTGAAAGGGAAGTCCCATTACATTAGCTTGGAAAAATTGGAACATGAATTACGTGATTCTCAACAGGACAATTACGATATTGCCTTAACAAAAGCGATAATACTTGTGTGGTTGACAGAGACCGTAACAGGGGATATAGATGAAATTCAACTTCCATCCAGTGGCTACCTCTTCTTTCGACGTATATCTGCTGATACGGAAGAAAATGTTGATCCGACTTCACCTTGGTTTGCTAGATCGTATTATCAGAAGGCGCGTAAAAGAGCTCAGCGTGCAGATATTGTTATTACAAATCATGCTTTACTATGCACGGATATGTTTAATGAATATCAGTTACTCCCAAGTTATGATAAAGCAATAATTGATGAGGCACATCATTTGGAGGATACGGCATCAAGACATTATGGACTTAAGCTAGATTATATTCACATGCAGTATATGTTGAATCAGTTAGGAAAAACAGAAGATAACAAGCTCCTAACGAATCTAATTAATACGTACCAAATAAATCATGATCAGCTTCCATTAGAAAAATGGGATTATATTATTGAGGAAGCTAAATATGAAACAGATGATTTATTTCGTCATTTATTTCAATATGTAGTAGATCAACATAAGTCAAACAAGACTTTAAGTGATATTGGAAGAACACAATATCGATTCTCTCATGAAAAGGAACATCCTGAGAAATGGGATGCCATTAAGGAAATGGTTAATCGTTTACTATTTTATCTGCGTGATTTAATCCACGGATTAGCTGTTATGGTACATTACTTAGAAAAGAAAGAAGAGATCGAAAGACAGGATAAAGAGCGTATCCAATTACATACAGAGCAGCTGCAAAGCTATATTGATCGACTTGAAGAGCTTTTCCTTGTCGAAGAAACAAGCGAGCAAGTAAAGTGGATAGAAATTGAAGCTTATGGAGCAAAGAATGCAGTTTATTTATATAGTGAGCCAACAAATGTTGCCGGTTTACTAGCAAAAGATTTCTTTGCTAGTAAAGAAAGTATTATTTTAACAAGTGCTACATTGACCATGAATCAATCCTTTCAATTTATTCAGGATAGATTAGGTATTAGTGCTGACAGGTTAATTACAAAACAAATTGAATCGCCCTTTTCTTATAAAGATCAAGTTCAATTAATGGTTCCGAACGATTTTCCAGATATCAAATATGGAAATATCGATGAATTTATATATGCTACATGTGAATCAATTATTTCATTGGCAGAAATAACAGCAGGAAGGATGCTAGTACTGTTTACTTCTTACGATATGTTAAAGCGGGCTCATGCCCTTTTGAAGGAAACATTAGACCTAAGTAGTTATGCCTTAATTGCTCAAGGAATCTCAAGTGGTAGCCGAGCCAGATTAAAGAAAAATTTCCAGACCTTTAATCAAGCCATTCTATTAGGAACAAGTTCCTTCTGGGAGGGTGTGGATATTCCAGGTGAAGATTTATCGTGTTTAATGATCGTGCGATTGCCATTTCAACCCCCAGATCATCCAGTACACGAAGCTAAATCCGCCTATTTAAAAGAACAAGGAAAAAATCCGTTTATGGAATTTTCTTTACCTAATGCCGTCATTCGATTTAAACAGGGGTTCGGCAGATTAATTCGCTCTTCTAGTGATAGAGGAATTGTATTTGTATGTGATGCACGAATGGTTAAGGCGCGCTACGGCAAATATTTTATCGACTCTATTCCACCTGTTCCATTATCTGTTGATTCTACTCAGAAGCTCATGGAAAAAGCCAAGAATTGGTTTTAGTGGTGAAGCCATAAAACGTGAAATGTGCATGTACAAAAAAGACTGATGCTCGAGGCAAGAGCATCAGTAATAAAGAAGTGGTATGGGTGAGAAAAATTTTGCTAAAAACAATAAAAACAAAACACAACTTGCTATAAGCTTGTTATACTATACGTATGTGTTTGAGTTTATTTTATTTCAGCATATATATAGGTTTCACTTAGCTTGCGAAAGTATGATTAACAATTTTTTGATAAAAAGGGTATTTTACTGGAGGGATAAGATGGATAATAAAATAGAAACATTATCAACAGTTAAGCTCCAATATTCATCAGATCTTTATAAAATAGTTGATAGTTTAAATAGAACATTAAAAGAGCAGGATTTAATGTTCGGTCTAGCATTGGATGATAACGATGAGGATCAGGCAATCTTCACGATTTACCGGACCTAAATGGTTAAAATGGAGCTTACTGATTAGCATAATTATCCTAATTTCCTGTTTTATTTATATGATATTTCTATATGTCGATTTAAAAGAAAGTAAAACCGCAGGCTATGCTGAAACAGAAAGGCAATTATTAAAGGCGAACGCCCTTACAGAAGTAACAGCCATCAAAACATTCAATGGAGAAAAGGCCTATCATGTCGTGTTTGGAAAAGATGGTAAGGAAGAAAAAATTATTTTCTATCCGCTTGAAGGAAAAAAGAAAAATTTGACGACGATTAATCAATCGGAAATTATAGCAGAAGATGCTATAATAGATGATTGGAAACAGCAGTGTAATCAATGTGAATTTGTAAAAATAACACCGGCACTTGTAAATGAAAATGCTCTTTGGGAACTTACTTATAAAGATCAATCTGGTCGATATGTGTTGGATTATTTATCGATCTATGATGGGTCTAGGTATGAGCAGTATCGTTTAAAACGAATGTTTAATTAAAAGGAATGCTAACATAGAAAGGTGATATTAGTGGAACTAGCAAATCGAGTAAAAACCTTAACACCATCCTCAACCTTAGCAATAACAGCAAAAGCCAAAGAATTAAAAAAGCAAGGTCATGATGTCATTGCTCTAGGAGCGGGTGAGCCTGATTTTAATACACCAGAATTCATTTTAAATGCTGCACAAAACGCAATGCGTGAAGGAATGACTAAATATACGCCATCGGGTGGAATAGTGGAGCTAAAACAAGCGATCGTATCTAAATTTAAAGCAGATAATTACCTGGATTATTCGACCGATCAAATTATTGTCACAACAGGTGCAAAACACGCACTTTATACATTATTTCAAGTATTGCTAAATGAAGGGGACGAAGTAATAATACCTGCCCCATACTGGGTTAGCTATCCAGAACAGGTTAAGTTAGCAGGTGGCAGTCCGGTATTTTTGACAGCAAGTGAAGAAAACGGATTTAAATTGACACCAGCACAACTTGAAAATGCGATAACTGATAAAACGAAAGCTGTAATTATAAACTCACCTAGTAATCCAACAGGTATGATGTATACAGAGGAAGAACTTAAGCAAATAGGAGAAGTTTGTTTAAGGCATGATATACTTATCGTTTCAGATGAAATTTATGAGAAGCTGATTTACTCAGGGGATCCACATATTTCAATTGCTCAACTTTCTAGCGATTTGCAGGAACAGACTGTTGTTATAAATGGGGTATCCAAGTCACATGCTATGACGGGCTGGAGAATTGGATATGCAGCTGGACCCATTGCTATCATAAAGGCAATGACAAGTTTAGCTTCACACTCAACATCAAATCCTACATCTATTGCGCAATATGCAGCTCTTGCAGCATATCAGATGGACGGGGAACCTGTCGAAGGGATGAAGCAGGTATTTGCCGAACGCCTAGAAAAACTCTATGAACTCTTACTTGAAATACCAGGTGTTACCTGTATTAAACCGAAGGGAGCCTTCTATCTGTTTCCAAATGTAGAAGAAGCATCAAGAAATAATGGATTTGCTTCTGTGGATGAATGGGTAAGTGCTTTGTTAGAAGAGGAAAAAGTTGCACTTGTACCAGGCTCTGGGTTCGGCTCACCAAATAATGTGCGTCTATCCTATGCCACATCAATGGAAGCTTTAATAGAGGCAGCTACACGAATAAAACGATTTGTATTAAAGCACCAATCTTAATCGTATCAGGAGGTAATTTTTTTGAAAATAACTATTTCACAAGCACCAGCACACAATGATCAAACAGTTACCATGGGAGCATGGCTCGCCAATAAGCGTTCAAGTGGAAAGATTGCCTTTTTGCAACTACGTGATGGTACTGGTTTTATACAAGGAGTAGTCGTTAAAAATGATGTCAGTGAAGAAACCTTTCAACTGGCTAAAAATTTAACCCAAGAATCCTCTGTTTACATAACTGGTAAAATTGTTGAGGACACCCGCTCTCCGTTTGGTTATGAAATGCAAGTAAGTGATATTGAATTAATACATGAGTCCATTGATTTTCCAATAACTCCTAAGGAGCATGGAACTGAGTTTTTAATGGATCATCGTCATTTATGGCTACGCTCTAAAAAACAACATGCTGTAATGAAAATACGAAATGAAATTATTCGCGCAACGTATCAATTCTTTAATGAGAACGGATATGTAAAAATTGATCCTCCTATTCTAACAGGTTCTTCCGCTGAAGGAACAACGGAATTATTTCACACAAAATACTTTGACGAGGAAGCCTATTTGTCACAAAGTGGTCAGCTATATATGGAAGCAGCTGCTATGGCTTTTGGTAAAGTATTCTCCTTTGGTCCTACTTTTCGAGCAGAAAAATCGAAAACACGCAGACATTTGATTGAGTTCTGGATGATTGAACCAGAAATGGCTTTTGTTGACCATCAAGAAAGTCTTGAAATTCAAGAGAATTACGTGAGCTTTGTTGTGCAAAGTGTTTTAGAAAATTGTAAGCTAGAATTACAGGTATTAGAAAGAGATACTGAAAAATTAGAAAAGGTAAAAGCACCATTCCCACGAATCTCTTATGATGATGCGATTGATCTTTTAAAAGACAAAGGATTTACGGATATTGAATGGGGAGAAGACTTTGGTGCACCTCATGAAACTGCGATTGCTGAAAGCTTTGATAAGCCAGTATTTATCACAAATTACCCAGCAGAGATTAAAGCATTCTACATGAAGCCTGACCCTAATCGTTCGGATGTTGTTTTATGTGCAGATCTTATTGCTCCTGAGGGATATGGAGAAATTATAGGTGGTTCGCAACGTATTGATGATTTAGAGCTTATGAAAGAGCGCTATGAACAGCATGACTTAACAGGCGAAGCCTATAAATGGTATCTAGAGCTAAGGCAATACGGTAGTGTTCCTCACTCAGGTTTTGGTCTAGGATTAGAAAGGACAGTCGCTTGGATATCTGGTGTAGATCATGTACGTGAAACAATTCCTTTTCCAAGATTACTTAACCGGCTTTATCCATAAATGAGGATTTTTTTAGTGACTAGCTATCAGCTTTTTTATCGCTAATTCCAATATATAGTCGGTTTAAAAGGAACAAACCTTAAACGTATAAGCGTTTATGAACCGCTGCTGTTTTTTGAGGTTGGGGTTTTTACAGCCCATTAACCTGTAATAAAATCCCTTGTCTTTTAGAGCAAGGGATTTTATTATTTTAACAACATGCTATACTTTTAATGAGGTGCTATGATGACGAAGCAAATTTCCATTCAAGATATATTGTTAAACCAAATACAGATTCCTGTAGAATTATTCTTAGCATATAAGGATTTAGGGCTCAATGAAAAGGAAGTAATGCTCTTATTACAGATTCAACGATTCTTACAGGATAGGGTTGATTTTCCTACACCTGATCAGTTAGCTGCTTATGTTACAATGGATGAAAAGGAATGTGCACATTTATTACGGGCACTGATTCAAAAGGATATGCTAGCTATTAAGCAGCAGGAAAGGGAAGGGGAGAAACTAAGTGAAGCTTATTGTTTAACCCCGCTTTGGAATAAATTATTTTCATCGGATATACAACAACAGGAAGCGTCTACTGACGGAACAATATTTATCTTATTTGAACAAGAATTTGGCCGTCCGCTTTCACCGTTTGAAATAGAGACGATAAATGCGTGGCTTGATCAAGATCATATTTCACCTGCTTTAATTAAAGCAGGATTAAGAGAATCTGTGTTGATGGGCAAGCTTAATTTTAAATATATTGACAGAATTCTAAGAGAATGGAAGAAAAAAGGAATCCATACAGTGGAGCAAGCTAGAAATGCAAGTAAGCAATTCCATTCTTCGCAAACAGGAACAAATCAGCCTACCAAAAAAAGAGATACCTCATTTTATTATAATTGGCTAGAAGGAGAAGACTAAGCAGATGCTGAATAAAAAACAGATTAGATTTTGTTTAGATGAAATGAAAAAAATGTTTCCTTATGCTGAATGTGAACTGGAGCATGAAAATCCTTTTGAGTTGGTTATAGCAGTACTTTTATCCGCACAGTGTACGGATACATTAGTAAATAAAGTAACGAAAGAATTATTTAAGAAATATAAAACACCAGAGGATTATCTTGCAGTGCCTTTAGAGGAGCTGCAGAACGATATTAAGTCAATTGGTTTATATCGGAATAAGGCAAAAAATATCCGTAAACTATGTACCGTTCTTTTGGAGGAATATGGTGGTATTGTCCCAAAATCAAAAACAGAGCTTGTTAAATTAGCTGGAGTTGGTAGAAAAACGGCAAATGTGGTAGCATCTGTTGCATTCGGTGAGCCTGCAATAGCTGTGGATACGCATGTTGAGCGTGTATCAAAGCGTCTAGGTATTTGTAGATGGAAGGATACGGTCATAGAAGTAGAAGAAACATTGATGCGGAAAGTGCCAAAAGAGGAATGGAGCGAAACACATCATCGCATGATATTTTTTGGCAGGTATCATTGTAAAGCAAGAAATCCAAACTGTCCAGAATGTCCACTGTTAGAGGTGTGTAGAGAAGGGCAAAAGCGGATGCGCACTGCTTCCCAAAAGTCATAAAATGACTAAGGATATCCTTTTTGTTTATCTAATTAAAATTGAGATCGCCTATGATTGAAACTTAACTCGGGTACGGAATTCAACCTCCTCGACATCTTCATTTACGGCTTTTGAAAAGACTCGAAGTCTGTGCAGACTTGATAAAGTTAAAACTGTATTCAGGGTATTGTCGATTTCCTAACTTACCCAAAAGATTTTAAGAGGTAATTTCAATTAAATACAAACCAAAAAACACCGACCATGATTTTTGAACATCATGGTCGGTGTTTTGTTTAATGGACTTTTGAGACTACCTCTTTATTATTATTGTTCTTCATCATCTGAATTTCCACCGTCGGTATCGCCGCCTTGTTGTTAACTTTGACCGTCTTCAGGTTCTCCATTATCTCCACCAGGTTCTTCAGGTTCTCCAGGGTCTTCAGGTTCTCCATCGTCTCCACCAGCAGATTCTTCAGGTTCTTTAGGTTTTTCAGGTTCATCAGATCCACCAGGGTCACCGTTATCTTCTCCCGTTTCATCCGCAGGAACTGTCACGGTTGTATTTTGACTTTGTCCGCGGACTCCTTCGTTATTACCCTTTTTACCAACTGGTGTTACCGTGATGGTATAGCTTTGACCAGGCTGTGCTCCATCAATTTTAAGACCGTTTGCTTCAACTGTCTTCGTTTGTCCGTTTACTGATACCTCGAAGCTGGCAGGCGGACCATTATAGTTCCACGAAACATCAATTTCTGAATTTGCCTCATTGTAAGCGGCTGATAATCCCTCAACAGCTGGAATTCCTTCTTCCTCTTCTTCGCCTGGAATTTTTACTTTCGTGGTTTTCGGTTCACTCTTCATTGATTCATCGTCATTACTGATCGCCACGACCTGAATAGTATAATTAGCGTCTGGCTCTACCTCTTTAATCACCATAGAGGTATCTTCTGTCGTAGAGAGTGTTTGCATTTTTCCATCGTTCATTTGTAATCCGACTTCAAATGATACATCTGCATCGGATTTATAATCCCATGAAACATCAATCGTGTTACTTTCTTCGTTAAAGGTAGCCTTCAATCCACTTACTGCATCTAATTTATCGAACTTCTCGGAGGTGCTGCTTGGCTCTGTTCCTTTTACGAATAGCTCCGTCAAAATAGAGGATGAAGGTGTAAATTCACTCGGCTTCGCCGCAGGATTTGATCCTTTTTCAACCTTTGCTTCTACCACAGAATTTGGCTTAACAAAGTCTTTCGTCTCCACGTCTTTTGACAGTTCCGTCATAATGTTTTTGAATAGGGCATGCGGGATTTTCGTATGACCGCTAGGAATTACATCACGGTGTCCATTCTCATCCGTATAACCACCTGTCCATACGGATATCGTGTAATTCGTTGTATAGCCAGTAAACCATGAATCGGGGCTACCAGATTTATCTTCAAGATTGGTTGTTCCCGTCTTTCCTGCTACTGGTAAGCCAGAGATATTTGCAAGTTTACCAGTACCTTCTGTAATAGCAGATTTAAGCATATCTGTCATCATATATGCTGTGTAATCTGACATAACAGGCTCGGCCTTTGGTTTTAAATCAATGGTTCTTCCATCAGGAAATTCTACTTTGGTTACTGCATATGGTTCATTATACAATCCCTCATTACCAAATGCTCGGAATGCACCAGCTAGTTGTACTGGGGTAACATATGTTTGCGTTCCACCAATAGCATCTGTGATTGTAATTTTATCTTCATGGAAATTAATTCCAAGTCCTTCAGCAAATTTTTTGGAATTTTCATACCCAACCTCTTCTAGTGTTTTTACTGCCGGTACGTTTAACGATTGGTTCAAAGCATGGCGTGCTGTCATCCAGCCAGCGTATTGTCTGTTCCAATTTCGTACCGTTGCTCCTTTTGTTCCAGCTATTTCATATGGCTTATCATCGTTTATTTGATGGTATGTCGACATTTTATTATATTCTATTGCTGGACCATAGGCTATAATTGGTTTAAATGTTGAACCAGGCTGCTGTTCCGTTAAGGCGAAGTTGAATTCCTTTTTCCCTTCGCTATTTCGTCGTCCGCCAATAGCACGTATCGCACCATTCTTAGTATCCAGAACGGCCAGGCCTGCCTGCATTTCATCATCCGGATAAGGGATTGGATTATCTTCACTATCTGTTAATAAATATTCAACATGCTCCTGGGCACTTGTATCAAGTGTTGTATGAATCGTTAATCCATCTGTATTAATATCTGCACCATCTACTTTTTCTCTAACTTCTTCTTCCACCTTCTGTAAAAAGGCATCATAAGGAGCAGAATCAGGACGAGAGTCGGTTAACAGAGAAGAAATTTCCACTTCTCTAGCTTCATCGGCTTCTTTTTGTGAAATTTTTCCATGGCGCACCATTAATTTTAATACGGTATCCATTCTTTTCTTCGTTAGATCTGGGTTATTGAATGGATCGTATGCTGTAGGTCGCTGTGGTAAGCCAGCTAAAATGGCAGCCTCAGGAAGTGTTAATTCACTTAAGTCTTTTTTCCCGAAGTATGTCTCAGCAGCTTTAGCAACGCCATATGCACCACTACCGTAATAGATCTTATTTAAATACATCTCTAAGATCTCTTCTTTGGAGTATTCACGCTCCAGTTTTAATGCTAGCCATTGTTCTTGTACTTTTAAACTAATCTTTTTCTCAGGCGATAGGAAGGATTTCTCTACAACCTGCTGTGTAATGGTACTAGCACCTTCTGATCCAAAACCATTTGTTATATTGGCTACAATGGCACCACCAATACGTCTTAAATCGATTCCACCATGTTCAAAGAATCGAGCATCCTCCGTTGCTGTAACAGCATCAATTAATATTTTCGGCAATTCATCATAGCTTATTTTCGTTCTTTGCTTATCTCCAAGACTTGCAAATACTTCGCCATCCTTATCAAGAATTTGTGATGCTAATGGATCGGATAATTTTGCATCATCTATATCTGGCGCTGTAGCGATCCAATATGCAGCTGTCGCACCAGCGCCTAGTCCCATTACAACAAATATAATTAATAAGGACAGTACAATTTTTTTCCACATCGGTTTTTTCTTTGATTTTTTCTGTTTTCTTCTCGCTGTACGAGATTGGCTATTTTCTGCCATCACTTCATTCCTCCGTCTCTAAAAATAAAGCTCATCAATGATAGCTAAATAATCAATTCTTGCTTTATATTGAAAAGGGATGATATATCCTTCTTCCTGAATGGTTTCATAGGCAATCGATTTTTTGCCACCATTTAATTTGACGTTCCAGTGCACAAAAAGTTTCTCTGCAGGTAAAAAAAATGTTTCGTCATGTGCAGCAAATCGGATAATAATAAAACTAATTCCTCCATGGTCAACTACAGCCTTCATATGATCTATTTGATGTTCATGTATATTAGCTAGCGGAAACAAGGTTTTATTTTTAGTCTCTTTCGCTTCGAAATCAATATACCTATACCTATAGACCCCATTATAGTCAGTTGTTGATGCTTGTTTGAAATATGCTTCTGTAATAACTGCTGCACTTCGTTTTGGATAGTTTACCTTTACAATCTGTACTGGTGTTGGTTTTTTATAGATAACTGCTTTATTTGCTTTTACATAAAAAGTGTTCGTCTCATTAATATCTTCTTCTAATGTCATCCCTCGATTACTAAATATATTTGTGTTTTTTTTAGCGTCTTTTGGACGACTGATATTTTTTCTCTGCCCATTTGGGTAATTCATTTGTTGGTTCCTCCTTGCATAATACCATATCATATAAGAAAAAAAATACCATTTAAATAGTACGCATAAATATTACAGAATCGTGCATAGTTAAAACAAACTGTTGAAGGAAGGATGAAGATGTATCCAACGAAAGAACTTCAATCCTATGTCCATTATATAACAAATTCAACCAAATCACGAAATAGAGATAATATTAGCCGCACAACTGCTTATTTTAACTATTATTTGCAATTTCCAGAAATAAAATGGTCATACTTAGCAAGTCTTGTGTCTAGAAATGCAGGGTATAATATGACAGATCTATTGTTACCTCCTTATCGATTTATACTGGGTGATAAGGAGAGAGAGCGATTATTTATGACTTATGAACGCGCAAATTGGTTAATTTTCTCTGATGCATATCCGCAATTACTAATTTACCAGCTTTCAAAGCAACTGCGAGAGCCTGTATTTCAGTTATTAAAGGTTTTCCATGTGTCGGATTTTATGATAAAAGAATGGCATTATTTTTGGAAGTTCTCTGATGAAGATCGATTACTTCGAGCATTAATTATAAACGAACAGAATGTAATACATGGACCAGTAATTGAACAATCATTTTTTAAAAAACGTGTTTTTCACAAGCTACCATACGTACTACAAAATCTACTTTTAATGAACGCAGTACTGTTACCAACAAAATCAACGAATTTGTATGGTGCCTATGTACAAAACTTCACAAGTTTAACCAATCGGATTAATCTCGGAAAAAAACTGGCATCAATATTATTTACCCCATCTGTGTATAATGAAACATTGGCATTTGCTATAGATTGCGAACATACCGGTTCAAGATATGATTATGAGCGTTACTTAGATCTCTCCTTCCAAGCGTCTCCATTCCTACGAATGGTATACCCTATTATTTCACATCAAGATAAGATTCGAACAGATTGGTATAAATCGGGGGGTGTCAAAAAGAAATGGACAAAGAATGTTGCTACTCCAACAAAAAGTGATATTGGCTTAACTTTCTATAAAAAACGTCAGCTTTTGTATGCTTATTACTTTATTCGGTCTGTGTTTAGTAGGCAGGAATTATAACGAAAGGAGAGGGGGGTTATACAAAATTGAATCGAGGTTCATTTGGTATGTTTTTGATTTCATTGGCGGAAAGCGGTATGTACTGTTGTGCAGTGAATAATGCATTTGAAAAAAACGAACTTATCAAAGGGCTGTCCAAAGGTATTTTTGACCTCTAGGACAGCCCTTTGATTTATTTACGTAGATGGTCGGTTAGGACCATCTAATTTCTTATCGCCCTTTTTTAGGGATTTTGACCGAATAGATTCAGTTTTTGTTTGGTTTTTCTTATTTTGTTTCATGTGAACTCCTCCTTCAATTATTAGTTTGTCAAAAACACATAAATTAATGAGTTTTATCACCTGTTTTGTAAGCTTCGTTCTAGTTTTGTCGAACAGGAAGGATTGAATGGCTCTAAACCGAATACTAGTAGTAATAACTTAACCAAGGGAGGAGATTATATGTCATTTGCTATCAGGAATCTCCATACAGCTAATCCAGGTGCCGATCGGAAATCGGTTGAATTATTATTGCAACAGTTATCAGATCAGGTACGTTGGCTGGATCAAAAGCTTATGATGAAGGTTGAAAATGAAATATCTGATCAATTTCAGGATAGAATGAATGAAATGAATGCACTAAAAACGACTTTAAAGAGAGTGGAGGGGAATTATTAAAAAAAACATGTCCATTATGTTAAAATAATCCTAATAGCAAACTTTGTTAAAGGCGGATATTCAACATGGACATAAAGAAACAAACAGAATTATTAAAAGAGCATGTAGTTCGATTAAAGGATAAATATGAGCAAAACGATCCTCCTGAAAATCGAAAAGATAAAGCTTTGTTTTTAAAGGTTAAAGAAGAAACAACGCCTATTTATGAGATGTTACAACAATGGGAAACGGGCACGCTGCGAATGGTAAAAGAAAGGAAGCTAACTATTCATCCTCAACAGGTGGCTTCTACAAAAGAAAATATGGAACTGCTACTCATGCATAGTTACTATATAGATGTGAGAAGAAAAAGATACATGGAATTAAACCATTCCATTCTCTATATTTTTGACCAAATTATTAGAGAGTTGGAGCTGGGGCATAACTAAAAAGTTCCATTTAAAAGACGAACTATTTGGTGGTTCATTTTTTTCTTAGTCTAGAAAATTTAGCCCAGGGGGATAAATATGGGCATGTTGAGCCACGTCCAGCCTCAGTACCGAGAAATGGAGGCGACTTCACGAATCGCTCTACGCTAAGTCATCATCGGCTCGCAAGCACACCATGATTCTTTTATCTCCATTGACTCGCCCCAGTTGCTACGTTCTAAACGAGCGCTCGCACTTTTGTTCTGTTCCGAGCCTCTTTACAATCATTTGATTTTTACTTATAATAACCTTCCATACTGTGGAGAAGGGGATAAATAATGACTGCTAAATATGAATTAGTGAAAAAAGCCATTCGTATAAGGGATAACGCTTATGTTCCTTATTCCAACTTTCCTGTAGGAGCAGTTTTAAAAGCAAAATCAGGAAAGCTATATACAGGATGTAATATTGAAAATGCCGCGTATCCAGTGTCGTGTTGCGCTGAGCGTGTCGCCATATTTAAAGCAATCGCTGAAGGGGAGAAGGAGTTCACGGAAATGGCTGTTGCAGCTGACACAGATCGGCCAGTTCCTCCTTGTGGATCTTGCCGTCAAGTGATGAGTGAATTCTTTACAGCAGATATGAAGATTCATTTAACCAACCTAAAAGAGGACACTAAAACAGTTACGATGGAAGAACTTTTACCTTTTTCCTTTCAGCCATCTGATCTAAATAAAGAGACGTAAAGGGCGAGGGTTTGCCTTTTTAGAGAACCTCATTGAAAACGTAGATTATTGATAATATTTGCTCTATTTCTTTGTTCATAAAAAGGGCTGCTCAAAGTCGTTTAGACTTATGAGGCAGCTCCATTTTTTGTAGTCTAGGAAATTATAAAAATTGAGCATGAGGATAAATATAGACGTGTTGAGCCGTGTCCAGTCCCAGCGTCCAGAAACTAGGCTACTTCATGAATTGCTCTATGATAAGTCATCATCGGCACGCAAGCTCACCGTGATTCCTTTATCTCCGTTGACTCGCTCCAGTCGCTACGTTTCTAATCGGACATTTGCGCTTTTGTTCTAAGTTAAGAAAGTATAAAATCAGTGCAATGACTACGTTAAGCCAAGTAGTTATTTTGAAATGTTAGATGTATATTGGCAATGCTCCGACTAATTACTTCGCTTTCCGTGGGCACGGCCTCAACTAACTTTGCAAAGAAGAACACGTTGCAAAGTGGATTTT